>SOHZ01000065.1 GCA_004377365.1 Anaerolineales bacterium
AGGGCAGCACACACGGGCTGAGGAATGAAAGTGCACCTGCTGCTACCGCGGCAAGGTAGGTCGGGACCGATGCGCCGCCGCCGAGGGGGAGATCAAGAAACAAGCCGTTGCGTTGAGCCCAGATCGCGATGAGCGTGATACGGTTGGTGAGCATGAGAATGCCAATCGCGATAAGGAGTAGACCGCTGGCCCATTGAAAGATTCTTACATACTTCTGCATCCTGCGCACAAGGATGAGAGCCCGATCCAGAAGGACAGCTAACCCCAAGAAAGGCAAACCTAAACCCAGCGCATAGCCGGACGAGAGCACCATGGCTTGGCTTGAGGTTTCCTGACTGAAGCCGAGAGTGAGGATCGCTCCAAGCGTCGCGCCCACACAGGGTGTCCACCCTGCAGCAAAAAGCACACCGAGAAGTCCTGAGTTGGCCAAGCGGTTGGCCCCCCAGTGCCGCATCTGGGGGCGGGTATCCGCCATGAACCAGGGTATGCGGAGTACACCGAGCGTCACCAACCCAAATACGATGACGACAATGCCCCCGAGTTTACCAAGAAAGAGTTTGTACTGACTGAAGACTTGTCCCAACAGAGTGGCGCCGCCACCCCACCCGATGATGAACACCAGGGAAAAGCCTCCGACAAAGAAAAGTGCATGGCCTAAAGTCCTGATGCGGGTTGGTTTGGACGCAGATGTTGGGGAAGGAGCGCTCATAACGGTTCCTTTACTAGAATTTGAATTCGGCATTCGTTTCGAGGCTATCAAGCTGGAGGGCACGATTACCTATTGTTCAAACGGAGCGGCGGGTCATTGTTCTACGGGAGCCTCGCCCCGCGACCCGGTGGCGGAAGATGAGCATCGAGAGCGCAACCAGCGCGACGACAGCCATGATGGTTTGGTTGATGTTCAGCCCAGCCACCTGAGAAGAATCCAGCCTCAGGAACTCCAGGAGGAAGCGGCCGGTTGGATAGGCGACAAGGTAAGTCAGAAAGATATCCCCTGGGCGCAGGCGATCGGCGAAGCGCCGGCCGAGCCAAAGCAGGAAGAGCACATTCGCCAAGTTCCACAGCGATTCGTAAAGGAACAATGGGTGGTAGGTCGCCTGTTCCAGGTAGCCAGGGAGGCGGTGCATTGGTCCGATGGAGATCGCCCATGGCAGGTCTGTCGGGGCGCCATAGAGTTCTTGGTTAACAAAGTTTCCCCAGCGGCCGATCGCCTGGCCCAGTGCCAGGGCAGGCGCCGTGATGTCTACCCATGAGAGGAACGAAATGTTCCGGCGTTTTGAGAAGGCGAACAGAGCTATAGCGCCTCCGATGACCGCTCCGGGGATCCCCAACCCGCCATGCCATATCGCCAGGGCTTCCAGCGGATGCGAAAGATAATACGCGGTTGTGATGCCACGCTCGACCATGGAGGGTGGTGGGGTCAGGATATGCCAGATACGCGCGCCAATGATGCCTCCTATGAGAACCCAAATCAACGCATCCCACACTAACTCGGGGTTCTCACCTCGTCGGCGCGCGTTGAATTGAGCTAGAAAGGCGCCAGCAACAGCGCCCAGCATGATGATGATGCCGTAAAGTTGGATCGTCAATGGACCGATTTGAAAAGACATAGATTACCTCGTAGGTGCAAACACCGATTTTTTCCCACTCGAACAGTGATGTAAAAATAACCAAGCCCCGTATAAAAAGGCGATGGGAATTGACTGTG
>SOHZ01000674.1 GCA_004377365.1 Anaerolineales bacterium
TAATCAGTTCCCATCGTTGAAAAGCTTCTTGCCCCTCAACAGTTTCTGTACCTGGCTGGCTGATGAAGGCCAGAACAAACGACACCAGGCTGGCTAGCCACAAAAGGGTACCGAAAAAAGGGGGGGGCTGGGCTTCTTAACCAGATGAGGGAAAGAACCAATAGAAGACAGGCGATCCCAAAAGCGCCCCACGTCCGCTGTGTCCAGCCTGTTTCAATGCTGGCCGAGGCACTCGCCGGCTCCTCGATGGCCTCTGTTCCGGCAAAGGCTCGCACCGTCAGATACGCTGCCACAGCGTAAAGCAGGATGGCATCAACAACAGAGATGCGCTCGGCCAAATAGTGCTGGGCCAGTAAGGCCAGGGCTATAGCCAGGATGGCCAGCACGCTCCTTTTCATAGGCTTCATGGGCTTTACTGCTTTTTATCATGCACGACCTGATGCCACAGCCGCTGCAGAACCTTCTGCCGATGGGATTGGAGTGACCACACTGATGACAAGGTCCCGACTCGCTTTTCTCCTAATCCTTGGCCACGGTGAAATGGCCAGAGCTTTCCGCCAGCTTTGTCCTTCGGGCATTGTAGGCGTGGATTGACCAGCGATACTTCCCCGGCTGCAAAGGTGATGCCACAGTGTAGGTTGCATCGGTCGTCTTCTCGAACCGGATGACGGCCTCTCCACCTCCCCAAGGTGCCGGATAGACCTTGTAATAAGCTGCATGAGGATAGTCCGCCCAGGTCAGAGCAGGCGTCGTTGTCCTCACTGTCTCTTCCTCGTGCGGCGACAGGAGCTGCAGATCGTACTTGACGACAGCCAGGTCCTTTACCTGGGTTGTCTCGCCGGACTGCACCTCCGCCTTCACACCCATCCAGCCCGTCTCGTTCTCCTGGCCAGGAACCTGGGTGGCTACATCAAAGGTCCCCGGCGGCAGGTCGGCAATGGTGTAACGTCCATCCGCGCCGCTGACAGCGGTGTATTCGGCCTCCTTGCATCCGCCGATCATGCTCCAGTCGGGGCAGAGCTTTACCACGACTCCGGCGAAGGGTTCGTCGTTCCACAAGATGCGCCCAGTGGCGCTTCCCGTCCCGGCCGAGGGAGGAGAGATTGGTGTCTCCAGCGGGACCGCCGCTGTGGGAATCGGTGTAGACGCTGGGGTGGGGGTGAACGCGACCGGCTCCTCCCCTGGCATCTCCGCCCATTGCGGCCAAAAGTTGGGGTACCACGAGTCCGGGATGCTCTCGATCTCCACCGGTTCCCCGCTGCCGTCGCTGTTCACAGCGTAGTATCTCCATTGGCCATCCAGCCAGATGTCGAAGGCGACCTGGCTGCCATCGGGGGACCAGACGACGTACCCGCCCCACTCTTCTTCCGACGTAAAGGTAGCCAATTTCAGGAGCCCCGATCCATCGTCGTTCACCACGTAGATGTCGTGTTGTCGGGGTGGACCACCGGGGGGCATTGTGCTTCTGAAGGCAATACGGTGACTGTCGGGCGACCAGGTTGGAAGCCCGACACACCGATCCTCACGTCCTTCCATCAATAGGGTCCAGTTGGAGCCATCGGCGTTGATGACGGCCAGACCACACCAACTGTGAAAGGCGATGCGGTCGCCCTCGGGCGACCACGAGGGGTCTATATCATTGCGCTCTGTGTAGGTCAGCCTGGTCAGGTTGGAGCCGTCGGCGTCCATAACGTAGAGTTGGTTGTTGTCCTCGTGAACGGCATCGCGATCGGAGTCGAAGACGATCTGCGTGCCGTCCGGTGACCAGGTGGGCTCTCCGTCGTAGGCCGGATGATCGGTCAGCCTCCGTTCGTCCGAGCCATCGCTATTGGCCACGTAGATTTCGTGGTTGCCGGCCCTATCATCCTGGTAGACGATTCTGCCTGGCGGCACGGGAGGGCCAGGAGGCGGTGGGATCTCAGCCGCTTCGGGGACCTCATCGAGGGCCATGTTGAGAGCGACGTAGGCCGCAGCGACCCAGCCCTCAGTGCCATCCGGCGCTATCACCTTGAGCCAGTCCCCGGCTGGCGTTCGGGCCACGACGTCGAGCCCATCGCCCTCGCGGACAACGCCGACACGGTCGTGGTCAGCGCCGGGACCGGCCCGTACGTTCAGCGCTTCAGTCGTCACCACGGCATCGGGCTGAGCGGGCAGCGCCAGACTCGAAATGTCCCATACTTTGAGATCATCGAAATAGGCGAGGCCGGGACCGTGTAGGCCCATCCCGACCATGCCTGGCGGGAGAGGGTCATCGTCGTGCACAAAGCCCACCGGCTCGCCGTTGATGTAGAAGGCAAAATCACCGTCGTAGGCGATGATCTGGATATGATTTGTTGCATCACCCTGATTGATGGCGGGGGAGAAACCCTTGATCAGCGTCACGGCGGTGCCCGTTGTCGGCTCGAGCTGTTCAAGGTGGAAATCCCCATCCGGGAAGATGGCTAGGCCGTAGAACTTTTCGGTAGCACGGAAGAATGCCACAGCCGGTGCCGGCCTGGTGGCCGTTTCCATCCGTTCCATGACCACTTCCAGCACCAAGTTGGAGAAGATAGGTCCTGCCTGAGGGCCGCACCCATCGGAACAATCCAGGAAAAGTTTCCCATCCTCGTACCGGCCTTCGCCGTGAGACTCGGCGAACATCCATCCGCTGGTCGGATCGCTAAAGTCAGCGGCATAGTCCGGCTCGCGGCCAGCGATGGCGGACAGGATAGGCGCGGCGAAGGCGCGGGCCTGGTCGGCAGGAGTGCGTGTTGGAGCGGGCGCCTTGCCAGGCAACGCCAGGTCGGAGATGTCCCACACCTTGAGGTTGTCGAAGTGCACCCGAAGCGTGGTGTCCTCAGTCTGATTCTCAACCCCCAGTGAAATCGTGCCTCCGCTCGATGATTCGTCGTCAACAAACCACAACGGCTCTCCGTTCACATAGACCGCAATCTGTGGACCTTGAGCGATAATCGTTAGATGGTTTGTTTCAAATCCTCGCTCAAAAGCGGGGGCATACACATCAGTTTCCACCAACTCTGCATGAGCCCCACTGACGTTCTTCCATATTCCAAAAGCGCCGTCAGGATAGAACCTCACACCATAGTGGGCACTGACAGGCTGTTCAGGGGATTCTGAATCTCGAAAAACCACAAACCAGTTACCCCATTCGCCAGAGACGAACCGAGCATCCACCTCCAGGACGAAATCAGAGAACCACGGTGCACGGTCTGGCCCAACACCAATGCAGCACTCACCTTGGGGGAGGTAGGTTGCTGAGATGAAGTAAGCATCGTCTTCGTAGCTCCATTCATCTTCATCGGCGGTTGACCCAATGGGCCACCCGCTCCCCGGATCGCTGAAATCATCTTTGTAATCCGGCGGCCGCTCGGCGATGGCGGCCAGGATGGGCCCGGCGAAGGCGCGGGCCTGGTCGGCAGGGGAGGGCGTCTCGCCGGCCAGCACCAGGTCGGAAATATCCCACACCTTAAAGTTGTCAAGTAGAACGTTCACGCCAGGCTCCCCGGCGTGAACGTTGAGTTGCACGCCACCGGTGCGACACTCGTCGTCGCTAGTGAAGGCAATCGGCTCGTCGTTGACGTACAGAGCGATGTCATCCCCTCTGACGACCAGGGTCAGGCGGTTCCACTCCTGCTTCCCATGGATATGGCTGGATCCCCCACTGACCTCCATTGTCTTTGCCCTGTTCCACATTCCCCAGTCCTTGGGAACCGGGCTAATCCATCCACCGTAACATGGCTCGTCTCGCTCAAACCGCCACAGGAAGCCAGCGTTCCCTCGCGTGCCGCTGATCCACCGGACGTCCACCTGGGCCACAAAGTCATCGAACCCACGAAATTCATCCATAAACAGGCCCGAACCGGTGTCAGCGGTTTTGATCAGCACACTGTACACCCCTTCCTTGTACTTGGTTTCCAGGCGGTCGTTGGACCGCACTGGCCAGCCGCTGGACGGATCGCTAAAGTCGTCGCTGTAGTCTGGTTTCCGCTCGGCGATGGCGGCCAGGATGGGCTTAGCAAAAGCACGGGCCTGCTCGGCAGAAGACAGCTGCCCTGGCAGTAGTTCCTGCACTTTCGCAATGATGGCCTGCGGGATCTCGGGATGCTGTATCGCCCAGAAGATTGTGCCCGCCGTGAGGACGATGAAGAAGATCATCCCCACGACTTCACGGACAATCTTCCCCCACTGGATGCGCCGCTCCGGTTTAGCCGCTTCGGCCGGCGCCGCGGCCAGCTTGACCTCCTCCGGCACAGGCACGGCCACCTCGGCCACTTCCTCAAGCGGCGGAACTGCCGCCTCCCTGACCTCAGCCCTGGCCACCGCCCCCCTCAGCGCCGCCACCATCTCACCGGCTGTCTGGTAGCGGCCCTCCGGGCTCTTAGCCATGGCCTTCAAGATCACCCGTTCCACGGCCTCAGGTATCTCCGGGTTCGCCTGGCGCGGCATGGGCAGAGGGGCCGTGATGTGCTTGAGCACCACGGCCATGGGCGTTTCAGCCTCGTAGGGCACCCGCCCGGTCAGCATCTCGTACAGCATTACCCCCAGGGAGTAGACGTCGGTCCGCGCATCCACCTTTATTCCCTGTCCCTGCTCTGGCGACATGTAGGCCGGCGTCCCCACCCCGACACCCGTCTTGGTCAATTGTACACTGCTCTCCACCATCCGCGCCAGCCCAAAGTCCATCAAGAGGGCCCATTCCTCCTCGGCCATCAACACGTTGGTGGGCTTCACGTCGCGATGCACGATCCCCTGCTGATGGGCATAGTCCAGAGCCCGCCCCACCTGACTGAAGATCTTTACCGCTCTCTTCAACTCCATCGGCTGGCCCAGCGGGTCCTTCAGAGTAGCGCCAGCTTCCACGTAGCGCATGGCGATATAGTTCACCTCCCCCTCCTGCCCCGAACCGTAGACGGGCAGGATGTTGGGATGGTTCAGCCTGGCGATGGCCTTGGCCTCCCGCCGGAAGCGGGCCTGAAAGTCGGGATCGTGGGCAAAGTATTGGGGCAAGACCTTGATGGCCACGTAGCGGTCCAGCGAGGGTTCATAGGCCTTGTAGACCGTGGCCATCCCGCCCCGCCCGATGCGCTCGATGAGGCGGTAAGGCCCTAACGTCTGCCCGGCCAGGGCCGTTTCCATTCCCATAGAGGGCCCTCGAGCCTCAGCAGCTATGGCGCGTAAGGTCTCGTCCACAGCTTCCAGGAACTCGGCCGCGCTCTGGTAACGATCCTCCGGCTTCTTGGCCAGGCACTTTCTCACCAACTCGTCTGCTTCCAGGGGGATTCTCTTGTCAAGCTGATGCAGGGAGGGTATCGGCTCGCGCAAATGGGCCAGCACAATGTCCACGGCGCTGTCGGCATCGTAGGGCTTCCTTCCGCTCAGCATCTCAAAGAGGGTCACCCCCAGTGAGTAGAGGTCCGAGCGGCCGTCCACCGTTTTCCCCTGGGCCTGCTCCGGCGAGAGGTAGTGGGGGCTGCCCAGCACTCCTGTGGCCGTCAGCCTGCTCAGGTCCGCACCCTGGGCGACGCCAAAGTCCATCACCTTGACCACCCCCTCGGCGGTGACCATGACGTTGGCCGGGCGGAGGTCGCGGTGGACGATGCTCTTGGCGTGGGCGTCCACCAGGCACAGGGCCACCTGCTTGGCGATGTCCAGGGCGCGGTTGACTGCCAGCGGCCCCTCCTCTTCCAGAATGTTGGCCAGGGTCTTGCCCTGCACGTACTCCAGGGCGATGAAATTGAGCCCCTCGTCTTCACCGTAGTCAAGGACCTTGACCGCCTGGGGAGAGCTCAGCATTTGCAGGAGCTTGGCCTCACGCCGGAAGCGCTGCAAGAACTGGCCCTCGGCGGCCTGCTCAGGGTGAATGATCTTGAGGGCCACCACCTGATTGCGGGCTGTGTCCTTAGCCAGGTAGACCGTGGCCACCGAGCCTCGCCCGATCTCATCCATGATTTTGTAGTTGTTCTTGATGACCTTGCCGATCATGGGGCACCTCTTTTCCAGGGCCATTTCAAAGTCAAGGTGCGACGCACTTGCGTCTTCTAAGACACCGAGTTTGCCACGCCAAGGGGCCAATTCGTACCATCAGTCCGGCCGGACCAAGTGCGTCGCACCTGGCTTGATTGAAAATGAAATGGACCCGACCTATTTTCCTGGGTCACAATCCAGACCCCAATACCGAAGCCGTTTCCCCGGTTAGACCCGGAAAACGGCTCTCAGCAGTGAATCTTCGATGTCTAACCGCGCTTCTATTTTAGCACGTTTTGGGACTTTTTTCCAATGGCTGAGCTTATGGTACTCTGTCCCCACGCTTGTCAAAGCTGATGATGCCGGTCACCCCCTGATGACCCGGTGTGGCCCGCACCGCGTTGGCCAGGGCCTGCCGACCGATGACCAGGTTGCCTGCCTCATCCACCACCGCTACTATCTCGATGGCCTTGATGAGGATGACCGTTGCGTCATAGGCGTAGGCAGCGTAAAAGCCCGACTCCACACTGTCCAGAGATTGACCGTAGCGACCCTGGTAACGGCGGGCAAAGTCCTGATAGACGCCAGTGTTGACCGGTTGCATATTTCGCTCGTCGCCGCCCTGATCTTCTCTGATGGCTACCGGTTAAAGATCTGGTAGCCTGGCCCTGACAGGTCTGGTCCGGTGCATGACGGTGAGATCATCACCAAGTGAGCTCCTTCGTACACCAGCGCTCCCGGCCCGCAGGACGAAGAGCAGGTATGGCCGATCACACCGGCGATGGTTGGATCGGCAACCATGGTTTGCGCCGCTGCAGTTCCCATCTCACCCTGACAACCACCATCCGCGACGATGACGGACACGGGAAAACCCTTGACCGGACCCTGATCCTCAATGGCCATCTGAACTGCATTCTCCTTCACAGGACCAAGCCAGCTCACTGCTCCTGAGAAGTCAGTCACCAAGCCGATATGGATCGTGTCGTCCGGTGGGACGACGACCTGGCCCCAGGGATCGGCCGGAACGGGGGCGCCTTCCGGCGCGCTGGGGGGTGGGGGTGGTGGCACCCCCATCTCACCCCACCACTGCGGCCAAAAGTTAGGAAGCCACGACCAGGGTATCTCCTTTATCATCTCCGGTTCACCGCTGCCGTCGGCGTTGATGAGCAAGCCCCACTCCTTGTCGCCTTCTCCATACCAGCAACCTATCTGCCGGCCGCCAGGACTCCAGGCCACTCCCCCCCAATCCAGCGCCCGCCCAAAGGAATGTACCGTATGGGGATCGCTTCCATCGCGGTTGACGACCCATACCTCAGAGAGGATTGTTTTGTCACCGAGTATGTTCAAGAAGGCAATCTGCTGGCTATCGGGTGACCACGCTGGCACTTCAGCACAGAACTTGTCGGGCCTTTCCAGTAAAACTCGTGCATCTGAACCGTCCGGGCGGATGAGCCACAGACCACAGTTGCGGTGGAAGGCGATCCACTGCCCGTCAGGAGACCAGGCAGACTCGTGGTCGTATGTATCGCCGCTGGTGATCTGCCTCAGATCGGAGCCATCGGCGTTAACGACGTAGAGTTTTTGTGGGTTATGGGGAGCTGGGGCAGCAGAGAAGACGATCTGCTGCCCGTCAGGCGACCAGGAAGCCACACCATTTTCCCCAAAGTCCAGACGGTCGGTCACCTGAGTGTCATGGTCGGTTCTGACATCATGCACGCAGATTTGAGGAGGGGTCATGTCTTTGCACCAGAAAAGTATCTTGCCCTCAGGCTGAGCCGGAGGGATAGGCTTGGGTGGTGGTGCTCCCATCTCGCCTCCCCACTGCGGATGGACCGTGGATTTCCACCAGAAGGGAAAGCCTTCGAGGGGCATGGCCTGGCCGGAGCCGTCGGCATTGACAAGCCACGGCTTACAGTTCGCGTCGTTGTAGGCGACTTGCTTGCCATCCGGACTGAAGGCGACCTCAGACCACACGCACTCTCCGTTCTCGTGGGTGAGGGTGGCAACTGTGGTGACGGTAGCACCGTCGCGGGAGATGACCCACAGCTCACGCGTCATGGGGAAGGTCCACTCGCACCCCCCTATTTGCATGAAAACGACAATCCGCTGACTATCGGGGGACCATTGGGGCTCGAAGGTGCACGTGCGCCCCTCGCTGTTCCAGATCACGCTCGGAGCAGAGCCGTCGGGATGCATGATGGCAAGGCTGCAATTGCTGTGGAAGGCCAACCACTCGCCATCCGGACTCCAAGCTGGGTTGATGTCGTTCCCAAGCGAGGGGAGTTCAGTCAAGCCGCTACCGTCGGTATTGACAATGTAGATCGTGGTATCTCTGTCCGGGCTTTCGCCCGGTTCGAGGGCCGAGAAAGCAATCTGCTGCCCATCGGGGCTCCACGAGGGTGGCCCTGGGATCTCAAGTTCGGTGTCTTCGAGGATCTTGGTAGGCGCGTCACCCCGCAACGGGGAGATGCACAGACCGGGACCGAGATCGTCCCATTGGCAGGGTTTCACCCCAATAGCATCCACTGGCGGGACGCCGGGGGAGAGAGGCTTCAGGGGCGACGGCGGGACAGGTGCGGCAGTAGGAGCTTCCAGCGGCCCAACCCGAACGTCGTCCACATAGCCGGTCAGGGCATCCGCCGAGGGGGTATAGATACCTATTGACAACGTGAATCTGGCCTGCTTCAGCTTGTCAGCGTCAAGCGGGGTGTGCGTGCCAACGAATTGCCCGTCAACGAAGTAGTCGAAGGTCATCGTGGCCGGGTCCACTTCCACGCGCACGGTGTGCCAGGAGCCGGGTTGAACCGGTATTGATTCTGAGCCATGAGTCGATTCCACCTGTCCATGATGAATCACTTCATCGAAACAACCGACATGCACCTTCCCCTCCCAATGGTCAATGTTACATTCGGCATACCATGTCTCATTAGGCGCTAGCTCGGTATGCAGGTGGAGCTGGACGTTGCCGTCGTTGGCATCCGGGCTCATCATCAGCCTGGCCTCAAAGAAAGTGGGGCGGTCAAGAGAAAACTCGAGGTATTCAGATGAAGCCAGTGCCGCGCCTTGGTTAGGCTTTCCTTGTTGCGTGAACACCATAGCCCCGTCCCGTTGGGCCACCTGATCAGGGTCGGCCCGCAGCTCCCACAGACCTTTATCGTAGCTGCCCTCATTGGCCGGGTTGTTGAAATCGTCGTACACCCATAGATCAGCGCCCATCTCAGGGACTGGCGTGGCGGCGAGGGCCGCTGTCGTCTCCGGCGTGGGCGATGGCTTCTCCCCTCGAGTGGCAAAGAAGACCCCGCCAACCGCAATCAGCAAAACCACCGCACCAACCACACCCCAGACCCAGCCGGGCAGACCCTTCTTGGCCACAGGCGGCACTTCAACTGGCACAGCCGCCGCAGGGGCCGGGGTGGGCTCGGCTACCACAGCAGGAGGAGCCTCTTCCACCGGCACAGGCTTGACCTCCGGCAGCCTCTCCACCACCGGCACTCCCGCCACTGCCCTCTCCAGAGCCTCCACCATCTCCTCAGCCGTCTTGTAGCGGTCCTCCGGGGCCTTGGCCATGGCTTTCAAGATCACCCGTTCCACCGCCTCCGGGAGGTCCGGGTTCACCTCCCGTGGCAAAGGCAAAGGCGCGGTGATGTGCTTGAGCACCACGGCCATGGGCGTCTCCGCCTCGTAGGGCACCTTGCCCGTCACCATCTCGTACAACACCACACCCAGGGAATACACGTCGCTGCGCGCATCCACCTTGACTCCCTGTCCCTGCTCTGGCGACATGTAGGCCGGTGTGCCCACCCCGACACCACTCTTGGTGAGCTGCACCGAGCTCTCCACCATCCGCGCCAACCCAAAGTCGGTCAGCAAGGCCCACTTCCCTTCAGCCATCAGCACGTTGGTAGGCTTCACGTCGCGGTGCACGACCCCCCGCTGGTGGGCATAGTCCAGGGCCCGCCCAATCTGCCCCAGGATATCGGCCGTGGTCTTTAAATCGAGGGGCTGCTCCAGCATCTCTTTCAGCGTGCCTGCCTCAACGTAGCGCATGGCAATGTAACTCCGCCCCGCCTCCTGCCCAACGCTGTAGACGGGTAGGATGTTGGGGTGGTTCAGCTTGGCCACGGCCTTGGCTTCTCGCTCGAAACGGGCGACGAAATCGGGGTCGTGGGCAAAGTACTGGGGCAGTACCTTGATGGCCACGTAGCGGTCCAGGGCTGGCTCGTAGGCCTTGTAGACCGTGGCCATCCCTCCCCGCCCGATCTGCTCGATGATCCGGTAAGCTCCCAGAGTCTGCCCCGTCAAATTCGCTTCCATCCCCATAGTTACACCTCCCTCTCTCCTGGCTATCGTCCGCAGGGTCTGGTCAATGGCCTCCAGCAACTCGGCCGCGCTCTGGTAGCGGTCCTCCGGCTTCTTGGCCAGGCACTTTCTCACCAGTTCATCTACTTCCAGGGGGATGCTCTCGTCGAGCTGATGCAGGGAGGGTATCGGCTCTTGCAGATGGGCCAGCACGATGTCCACCGCACTGTCGGCGTCGTAGGGCTTTCTCCCGCTCAGCGCTTCAAAGAGGACCACCCCCAGGCTGTAGATGTCCGAGCGACCGTCCACTTCCCCTCCGCTGGCCTGCTCCGGTGAGAGGTAGTGGGGGCTGCCCATAACCCCCGTCGCTGTCAGCCTGCTCAGCTCCGCACCCCAGGCGATGCCAAAGTCCATCACCTTGACCGCCCCCTCGGCGGTGACCATGACGTTGGCCGGGCGGAGGTCACGGTGCACGATGCTCTTGGCGTGGGCGTCCACCAGGCACAGGGCCACCTGCTTGGCGATGTCCAGAACGCGGTTGACTTCCAGGGGACCTTCTTCTTCCAGGACGCTGGACAGGGTCCTGCCTTGTACGTACTCCAGGGCGATGAAGTTGAGTCCTTCGTCTTCACCGTAGTCAAAGACCTTGACCGCCTGGGGAGAGCTCAGCATTTGCAGCAGCTTGGCCTCCCGCTGGAAGCGTTGCAGGAACTGGCCCTCGGCAGCTTGCTCAGGGTGAATGATCTTGAGGGCCACCATGCGGTTCTGGGCCAGGTCTTTGGCCAGATAGATCGTGGCCACCGAGCCCCGCCCGATCTCATCCATGATTCTGTAATTGTTCTTGATGACCTTGCCAACCATGGAACACCTCTCTTCCCAGGTCACAATCCAGACCCAAAGACCAAAGCCGCTTCCCGGTCAGGCTGAGGAAACGGCTCTCGACGATGAGAGTGCGACGCCTGACTGCACTCCTATTCTAGCATGCTTTAGGACTTTTTTCAACGGCTCAATCCACTGGGAAATAGCACACTCCAGCCGTGCCAGGGCCGGTGTGCACGCCCAGGGCGGGGGACAGTTCCGCTACCAGTGTCTCCACACAGGTCAGGCGCTGCTCCACTTCGGCCCGCAGCTTCGCTACCTCTTCCAGAGCGGCGGCGTGGACGAAAGCCACCTTGACCCTACCCAGATAGCCAACCGCCTCTTCCATCATCTCTGCCATCCTGGCGTAGGCTTTACGCCGACTACGCGCTGTTCCCAGGGGGACGATAACCCCATCCTCCATACCAATGAGGGGTTTGATCCTCAAGAGGGAACCTACCAGATGTTGGGCTTTGCCAATGCGCCCCCCCATGTAAAGATAGCGCAGGGTGTCAGCCGTCTGGATCATCCTGGTTTTGGGTATCATCTCCTTCACCAACTGCACGATGTCATCCAGACTTTTACCCGCCAAAGCAGCTCGGGCTGCCTCGATGACCATCCACCCTTGGCACAGCGACACATTGCGGCTGTCAAGAACTTCAATGCGAAGGTCAGGCAAGGCATCCTTGGCCATCTCCTTGGCCGTCATAGCCGACTGATAGGCCCCGCTACCTATGGAAGTCATGTGAATGGAGACGATCTCCCTGGCCCGCTGAGCCAGCCCTTGGAAAGCTTCCAGGTACTCGCCCGGCCCTGGGTTGGCCGTTTTGGGCAGTTCCTTGGCGGTAGGCAACCAGCGGAAGAACTCTTCCCGCTGTACGTCTACCAGGTCGCGCAGGGTCTCCAACCCGCGGTGCATGTAGTAGGGAATCACCTTAATGCACAACTCCTCGATGAGTGCTTCTGGAATACTGGCACAACTGTCAGTGAGCACACCTACAATAGGCATCTCGAATCTCCTCTCAAAACATAAACGCGGAAGTGCGGGGTGACGGAGGGCGCGGAAGGCAATCACCACACCCGACAGATGAACCCCTTCAGATACTCTGATTCTGGAAATGACAACAGAATAGGATGGTCAAAACCCTGAGTGAGCTTCTCGATGATCTGCACGTTGCGTCCGGCATCAACGCTGGCTCCAAAGACTACCTTCTGGAAGAGATCAGGGCTGATCAAACCAGAGCAGGAGAAAGTAAAAAGGATACCGCCCGGGCGCAGCATCTGCATGGCCAGCAGATTAATGTCTTTGTAGCCCCGGCAGGCGGACTGCACCTGAGACCGGGAGTAAGCAAACTTGGGTGGGTCGAGGACGATGAGGTCAAAGTTGCGTCCCTTATCACGGTATTGACGCAAAACTTGGAAGACATCTCCCTCAACATACTCATCATCACGCCTATCAAAACCGTTGAGGGCCATGTTGCGTTGAGCCGACTGCAGGGCATCGGCCGAGGACTCTACGTTGACCACTTTCTTCGCTCCCGCTTCAGCAGCGTAGACGGCGAAAGCGCCAGTGTAGGCGAAACAATTGAGCACCGTCTTGTCACGGCAATACTTGGCTAGCTTCTGGCGGTTCTCCCGCTGGTCGAGGTAGAAACCTGTCTTCTGTCCCTGTTTTATATCAACAATAAAGCGGTGTCCGTTCTCAATGATGTGCACCAGAGCTGGCCGCTCCTGACCAGCCAGGAGGCCGGTTGCCGGCGGTAATCCCTCTTTCCCTCGCACCTCCACGTCACTTCGCTCGTAGATACCCCGAGAGGGGAGCAATTCCCCCAGGAGGGAAACTATCTCTCCTTTCCATCCCTCAATCCCCAGGGTCAGAAACTGGATCACCAAATATTCGTTGTAGCGGTCCACCACCAGACCGGGCAGGAAATCAGACTCGGCGTTGACCAGGCGGTAGGCGTTGGTAGCCGGATCCTCCTGTAAAGGTCGGCGGGTGGCGATGGCTCGCTCCAACCGATGCCGAAAGAAACCCCGGTCAATGATCTCTTCTTCAATCCAGCTCAGCAGGCGCACCGTGATCTGGGAGCGGCGGTTGAGGTAGCCCTGGGCCAGGAAGTTGCCTCGTGAATCAACTACCGTCACGATATCCCCATCGGCACATTCGCCCTCTATGTTCTTTATGGCCCCGGAAAATATCCAGGGGTGGCGGTTCAGCACCGGCTTTTCCCGGCCTCGTTTCAAAACCACCTTTGTCCGTAAACGGCTACTGGGCATGGCACACCCCATCAGATTCTGGAGATGTGGAAAGATTGAGAGCGATTCTTCCCTATTTCTCTTCTTTTTGTAACCATTCAGAGAGGAGGAACCCAGTGGATGGTTACTGCTTGACTACCCTTCTACCACTGCCGATGTCACGACAGGTTCACGCCGGGTCTCCCGGTAGAGAAAGTGGGATAGTGCTTGTTCCACTTGCTCCTCGACCTCGCTCGGCGCGGTCCCCGGCTCGACCGATGCTGCCGAGCGGATGATGTCCTCAGCCCGGGACAACAGTTCCTCCGCCTCAGGGGTGAAGATGAAGCCGCGGGTGATGATGCGTGGCTGGCCTACAGGCCGTCCTGTCCGGCGCTCGTAGCGCACGATAGCCGTCACGAAACCATTCTGTCCCAGCGCATCCCGCTCGCGCATTACCCTCGGCCCGATTTCGCCCACCAGAGCCCCATCCACGAAGACGTAGCCTCCGGGCACGCGCTTCCCGACTTCCAGCCGCCCATCGTCAAAGGTCAACGTGTAGCCATTTTCGACTACGGCGATGTTCTCCTCCGGGACGCCCAACTCTCGCGCGATCTTGCCATGCTGCTTGAGGTGACGCAACTCACCGTGAATAGGGACAAAGAAGCGAGGACGGAGTATGTTAATCAGCATTTTCTGCTCCTCCTGGCTGGCGTGGCCTGAGACGTGCACCTGCGCAACGGGGTCGTAGTAGACGTCCGCGCCTCTCTGGAAGAGGTGGTTGATGACGCCGTGAATCATCTCCTCGTTGCCGGGGATGGTGTGCGAGGAGAGCACCACTGTATCCCCCTCTCGAATACGCAGCGAATGGTGCCGCCCGGTCGCCAGGCGGTTCAGCACCGCCATCGGCTCGCCCTGCGCGCCGGTCGCCATGATGACAACCTCACGGGGCGGCAAGTTCTTGATCTCGCCCAGGCTTACCAGTAATCCATCGGGAATGTCGAGATAGCCCAACTTGCGGGCCATCTTGGTGTTCTCGACCATACTCCTGCCAGCGATGGCGATCTTCCGGTCGTGTCGCGCTGCCGCATCTACCACTTGCTGGATGCGAGAGATGAGCGAGGCGAAGGTCGCTACGATTAGCCGACCTGGTGCCTCACGCATGATCTGGTGAAACACATCGTCGAGCACTGCCTCCGAAAGGGTCTTACCGGGTTGATCGGCGTTGGTGCTGTCAGAAAGGAGCAACAGCACTCCGCGGCCGCTGAACTCGGCCAGTTTGGCATAATCGGTAGGCCAGCCGTCCACCGGCGTGTGGTCGAACTTGAAGTCCCCGCTGTGCACAATCAACCCCGCTGGCGTCGTGATGCCTAGCCCTACCGTGTCAGGGATGGAATGGCAGACGTGATAAGGTTCGATGGTGAAGGGGCCGACGGTGATCACATCACCGGAGGCGTAGGTATGCAACGTTGTCCGCTCCAGCATGTGTTTCTGCTCCAGCTTGACCTCGATCAACCCCTGCGTCAGCCGCGTGGCGTAAACCGGCACGTCGAACTCTTCTAAAAAGTGGGGCAGCGCGCCGATGTGATCCTGGTGACCGTGGGTGATGGCAATCGCACGCACGAGATCCTTCTTATCACGCAGATATCTCCAATCGGGGATGATGTAGTCAATCCCCAACATGTCCGATTCGGGGAACATGATACCTGCATCCACGACGAGGATGTTGCGGCCATATTCGATGCTCATCATGTTCTTGCCGACTTCCCCCAAGCCGCCTAATGGCATGATTCGTAAATTTGCAACCATTTCATCTCCCTCCAAATTAAGGCCTCTCCCTATGCCCATGCACCCGAAACTCTTTACAAACGAGTCAAGATTTTGCTTGTCATCATGCTGAGCCCTTCGGCTACGCTCAGGACAAACTCCGCGAAGCATCTCGTTCTTGGCTTGTGGTACGAGATTTCCTTCGACTGCGCTCAGGACAGGCTTCGCTCACTCCGTTCGCTCAGAATGACTATTCTGCGAGCGTTCAGCCCCTACCTTCCCAAAAGCTTCAAAGATGAGCAAACCAGGTGTGCGTAGGCGTTTTTCAGGCGAGTTTCCAGTCAATCCAAGGTGTCTATAAGCTTTCGGGAAGGTTTGCCAACTGCCTCCTACTCTTCGCGCCGCAGAGTGAGGACGCCAAAAAGGATGAGGAGAGATCCCACCAACTGGATTGCACTGAGCCGCTCACCCAACAGAAAGAAGGCCATAAAGGCCGTAAAGACTGGCTCCAGAGTGGCGACCAAGCTGGCCACACTGACGGGCAGATACCCGAGGCTGACGGTGTACAGGGCGTACCCACCCAACGTAGGCCCCGCCCCCAGGACGAACAGCGTCAGCCAGCCGAGCGGAGCGTTGCCCATCGAAACCAGTTGGACGGGCCTTTGGGTGAGAAGCAGGAAGAAGGCCCCGAAACCAAAAGAGTAGACCGTTGCCGCCCAAGGGCTGTAGCGGGAAGCTGACAGCTTGCCAAAAATACTATAGAAGGCAAAGCCCACGCCCACGCCCACACCACATAGGACGCCCAGGGGATTCAACCGCAAGAGAGTCAAATCGTAGGCTCCAGTTACCAGGACACAGCCCACCAGGCTCAAGACGATGGCCAACACCTTGAAGCGGGTGATGGGCTCGTGGAAGAGCCAATGAGCGACGATGGCTACAAAGGCTGGACCAGTGTAGACCAGAACGACAGCCAGCGTAGCACCGTTAAAGTCCACCGAGTAGACCCACAGGGCGTTGAAAACAGCCACACCGAAGAAGCCGTAGGCCGCAAAGAACGGGATGTCCTGGCGTCGGATGCGCAGCAGCGAAGGCCTGACCGCAGCCAGGATGACAGCCAAAACCGAGGACACGATGACGTCGCGCCAGCAAGCCAGGGTGAGGGGGGCGATGGTATAGTGGGTCAGGAGGTAGCTGATTAAAATGCCGGTGGTGGCCCAAAGGGTGGTGGCTATGAGAGCGATGGCATAGCCTTTGGTCATCGAAGGCTTGGTGACAGCGATGGTGGCTTTGGTGTGTGTCAAAAGTTAGACCTCCCATCTTACCTTGACATTGTTAGATTCCTGCTAGGGTTACCTGGTTATGGATGTGATCGTCAAACAACACTACATCGAATTGAGAAAGGAACGAATTTCTTGTTCTCAATTCGCTTTTTTCCAAATTCGTTGTAGTGTTTCGGCGCGATCTACTTGCTGCGACAGTCTATCGGGCTGCGCCAGCAGTGGCAACAGAACATTGCGGCGCGGCGTAGCCTTACGCGCCACGTTCTTGTCGAGCAGCAATGACGGCATCGGTCGGGGCCTCGCCCTCCTGTTCGTAGCAGATCACACGCCAGGATTTAAAGAGCGAGGCGTAGGTGTCGAATAATTGAAGCATGGCTTACGGCTCGGAGAGGGCAGCAAGTTGAGCGTTAACGGTCTCTACGGCATCGGCGTACCATTGCAGATAGTCGTCGTCGGCCTCAAAGTCTTCGCTGCCCTGGGCTGTGTAGCGCGCGCGTAACTCCTTCAATGTGCAGTCCCACTTGGCTTCCAACTGTCGAACGGCGGCTTGATAGCGAGCCAGGCGCCCCAGCAGGATCATGCGGGCATGTTGGCGGGCTGCTTCTAGTGGATCAGGATAGCCCAGAGAGGCGAGAATACTCTCAGTGGTGTAGGACTTGACAGAAGTGGACATCAGAACCCTCCTTCCACAGGATAGAGGATCGTTGCTTCATGACCACAGCAGACATTATACCATCTCCGCCTACTTCTAGCAAGGCGATTCAATTGCCAACAAGTGGCCGAGGTGACGGTTGAGAAATCTTTCGGCCTTGTGCATCGCCTCGTCCGCGCCAGTGTGCTGCTCTGCCGGGGCTGGTCGTTCCAAAAGCGCTGCCCTTGTGTCCATTACACCCACCTTACTCAACCTGGCCTCAAGTCGTTTCTTTCACAAGCACTCCGGTAGGTGCGCCCCATCGCTGCCTCCCCAATCACCTCGGCGACCACGAGAGGAAACGGCCCATGCCCAGATTTCTCTGGTCGCTGCCGTCGGCGTTCATCACATAGATTTCCACGTAGCCATCGGACAGGGCCTCGTAGGCGATGCGTGTGCTGTCCGGCGACCAAGAAGGGAATATATCCCAGGTGGAGCTGTTTGTCAGGCGCGTCTGGTCGCTGCCGTCGGCGTTCATCACGTAGATTTCATGGTTGCCGTCACGGTCGGAGACGAAAGCGATGCGCGTGCCATCCGGAGACAAGGAAGGAGTGTCGTCATCGGCTGAGTTGTTCGTCAGGTTCATTTGTCCACTGCCGTCTGGGTTCATCACGCAGATTTCCTCGTTGCCACCGCGGCTGGATACGAAAGCGATGCGCTTGCCGTCCGGAGACCAGGAAGGGTCCGAGTCCTCAGCCGCGTTGAGCGTCAAGGACGTCTG
>SOHZ01000038.1 GCA_004377365.1 Anaerolineales bacterium
TACCACTATGATACCAGATTTCGCCGATTGTTCAAAGTGCTGTTGACCAGTACAGGGTATGAGCGAATCAGACAAATGGATGAAGGGGGAGGTTGTTGAAGAAGAAAATTGAGGGCGAGTTCCGTTTGCTGTGCGAGCAGGCGGGACGACAGGGGGTGATCGGCTTTGCCCCCATCGAGGGTGTGAGGCTGCTGCCAGTACAGTCAGCCTATCTTCGACGCAAGCTGGATGGGCTGGGGTCTGTCCTGAGCCCTGCCCTGAGCACAGCCGAAGGGGAAGCCGAAGGGCCGTGGTCCGATATCACCGCCGTTTCTATTGGACTGCTCTATCACGAGCGGGAGATTTTGGCCATCCCCGCTGGCTGGGTGAGCAAGCCGCCTGAGGACGGTCATTGGAACCGGTATGCCCGTGCTTACACGGAACTTAATCGACTGCTCAACCAGATAGCCACCCGACTGGCCGAGCAGTTCGGCGGTGTGGCCGAGCAGGCCACCATGGAAGGCTGGGTGGAACAGGTCAGCCACGTCAACGACTATTTTCCGGCCTGCGTCTCGCACCGCGCCTTCGCTGAGGCGGCGGGGGTGGGCTGGCGAGGCAAGCACGACCTGGTGGTGACACCTGAGGCTGGCCCCGCGCTGCGCTTTGCCACTATTTTCATCTCTCAGTCACTCCTCCCAGACGACAAACATCTGCCTGGCTGCGGCGATTGCAACGCCTGTCTAGAGGTGTGCCCCATCCTGCGTCCAGAGGATGGCTACCGGGAGAGATGTCGCCGTCGGCTGGAGGCCCTGGGCCTGGAGGACGAAGTGTGCGGCATCTGCGTGCGGACCTGTTGGGAAGCCATCAGCAGATTCGGGCCTTGAAGAGATGGATTATCACATCACCCGTGTCTCAGAAGAGGTGCGGACGGATAACTGTCGCTCAATGGCAACTGACAATCTACTTAACCAAACACCGGAGGTAAAACCATGACAGAAGTACACGAAGCAGCACGACCCTTATTGGAACTGCAACCCAAATACGATTTCTTCGTCGGTATTGACTCCGACGGCTGCGCCTTCGACACGATGGAGATCAAGCACAAGGAATGCTTCTGCCCAAACACGATCAAGCACTGGAATTTGCAGCCGGTGTCCAAATACGCTCGCGAGGCGGCCGAGTTCGTCAATCTATATTCCAAGTGGCGCGGCATCAACCGCTGGCCAGCGCTGGTGATGGTCTTTGACCTGCTGCGCGAGCGGCCGGAGGTGCAAGCACGAAACGCCGTGCCGCCAGAAGCGCCCCGCATCCGCGAGTTCATCGCTGACGATGCCTTCCCCAAGAGCAACGACGGCCTGAAAGCATACATGGCCGAGCACCCCGACCCAGAACTGGATACTGCGTTGGCCTGGACGACCGGCGTCAACACCACCGTGGCCGACATGGTGCACGGCGTGCCGCCTTTCCCCTATGTGCGCGAAAGCCTAGCTTTCCTGGCCGACAAAGCCGACATGATCGTCGTCTCTGCCACGCCGGTGGAGGCGCTGACCCGCGAATGGGAAGAGCACGGCATCGCCAAGTACGTGCGGGTCATCGCCGGGCAGGAGATGGGCAAGAAAGCCCTCCACCTGGAACTCGCCGCCAAAGGCAAGTACGCTTCTGACCATATCCTGATGATCGGCGACGCGCCGGGTGATATGAAGGCCGCCCGCGCCAACAATG
>SOHZ01000420.1 GCA_004377365.1 Anaerolineales bacterium
CAGTGGCCTGCCTCAGCTTTTCAGGAGCTTGTCCCAAACATGTGACGGTCGCGAATCAGGCTTTGTCATTTGACTCGCCGTGTGGTATAATGACATCAAAGATCAACCAATAAATCTATAGGAGGTATCGCATGGCTGACATTATTGACTACAAGATTTACGGGGATGATATGCAGATTGTTGAGGTTGAACTAGATCCCGGTGAAGGAGTGAGAGCAGAAGCCGGAGCCATGATGTACATGGAGGAGGAAATTGTCATGCAAACCTCTACCGGCGGCGGTTTATTTAAAGGCTTTAAACGAATGATCACCGGGGAGACTTTCTTTATTACCACTTTCCTCAACAATGGGAGGAAGAAAGGACACGTTGCCTTCGGAGCTCCCTATCCGGGCAAGGTCATTCCTCTTGAACTGGGCAAACTGGGAGGGAGATTTCTATGTCAGAAGGATGCTTTTTTGTGTGCAGCAAGAGGTATTGAAATTGAAGTGGCTTTCACAAAAAAGCTCGGAGCAGGGCTCTTCGGCGGCGAGGGTTTTATCTTGCAGCGCCTTGAAGGGGATGGCATGGCTTTTGTCCACGCAGGAGGGACGATTATTCAAAAAGAGCTCGCAGCCAATGAGACCTTACGTGTAGATACAGGCTGTTTGGTGGCTTTTCCTCCGTCTGTAGACTATGATATTCAATTTGTCGGAGGATTTAAAAATGCTCTCTTTGGTGGCGAAGGGCTATTTATTGCCAGGATGACCGGCCCGGGAACGGTGTATCTACAAAGTCTCCCCTTCTCGCGTCTCGCCGATCGCATCTTTGCCGCGGCCCGTTTCCAGCAGAGAGGAGAGCAGAAAGGTGTTGCTGGTATCGGTGGTGATCTATTAGGTGGGATCTTGGGAGGCGACAGACCTTTCTGACCAAGTAGCACCATACAAGGGAGCCGCCCTGAGATCAGGGCGGCTCTGCCTTTAACACTGTTGCCCCAATCCTGCACCGCCTGTACCACAATAAGGAGGTGGCCCATACGCACGTTCAAACCAGTGTCCGTCCTGGCATTGTTGGCGCTGATGCTGTCTGCTGTCGCCTGCGGTAGCACCGAACCGTCCCCCCTTCTCCCCACCGCAGAGGTGCCGGCGACCGCCGCCCCACCACCCACGGAGGCACCGCCCACCGCCCCAGAGGTCACTGCGCCCCCTCCCATCCCAACGCAAGTTACCGCCATTCACGACTTTCTCTATCAGCTTCAGAACCTCGACCTGGAAGCCATCGGCCAGACTGGCTACGATTTGATCGTGATGGATTACTCCGCTGCTGGCGACGACGAGACCGCCTTCACCGCCGATCAGATTGCCACCCTCAAAAACAGTCCCGGCGGCCCCAAAATCCTCCTCGCCTACATGAGCATCGGTGAGGCCGAAGACTACCGCTTCTACTGGAACCCCGACTGGGACGCCGACGACGATGGCCAGCCGGACACAGGCGCGCCCGCCTGGCTCGATGTGGTGAACCCCGACTGGGAAGGCAACTATAAAATCCGTTACTGGGACCCTGGCTGGCAGGCCATCATCTACGGCAATCCCGGCAGTTACCTGGACAAGATCATCGCTGCTGGTTTCGACGGCGTGTACCTGGATATCATAGACGCCTACGGATACTACGAAGAGCAGGGCCGCCACTCGGCAGCGCGAGAGATGGTGGATTTCGTCATCCAGTTGGCTGGCTATGCCCGCGCCCGGCGGCCTGGCTTTCTCATCTTCCCTCAAAACGCGGCCGAACTGGCCGCGGACTTTCCCGACTATCTGGCCACCGTGGACGGCATCGGCCAGGAAGAAGTCTATTATGGCTATCCCGACGATGGTGACCTTAGCTCGCCCGATTTTCTGTCCGAGGTTGAGCCCAACCTCGACCTGTTTGTCAAAGCCGGTAAAACAGTATTGGCCACTGCCTATACCACCGACCCGACCCAAATTGACGATCAATACGCCCGTGCTCGCGCTCGTGGCTACGTCCCCTTTGCCACCGTGCGCGACCTGGATCAACTGACCATCAACGCCGGCCACGAGCCGGAGACCTCTCAGCCGGCGTTCACCTTTGCCTACGAGACCCGCCCGGACGGCTCCTTCCGCCTGACCGACCCGCCCCCCGGCGCCAGCGACCAGAACCCGGCCTTCTCCCCTGACGGGACGCGCCTGCTCTTCACCCGCTTCGAAAACGGCTACAACGAGGGGCCATCGGCCATTTATCTACTTGACCTGACCAGTGGCGCTGTCAGCCTGCTTACCGCAGCCCCGGACAGCGACAACGTCAATTTACCCGGCACCAGTTGGAACGCCGCTACCGAGCGCATCACTTTCGCCTCTGACCGTGATGATACCGACGAGGTGTGGACGATGGCCGCCGACGGCAGTGACCTGTTCCGCGTCACCCGCAACACCCCTGTCCTGAGCCAGGTCGAAGGAACGGCCAGCTACTTCATCGAACCGAGTTTCTCGCCGGACGGGCAGTGGATCATCTTTGAAGCCGATCCCGATGTGCCCGAAGACCAGCAGCAGGGCAGCATCTGGAAAGTGCGCGCCGACGGCACCGGGCTGACGCAACTGACCGATGGCCCCAGCGGCGACACCGACGACCGCCAGCCCAACTGGTCCCCCAGCGGCGACCGCATCCTGTTCCAGCGCCGTGCGCCTGGCCCTTCGACAGGCCCTTCGACTACGCTCAGGACAGGCTCAGGGCAGAGCAGCGACGACTGGAACCTGTACACAATGGCGCCCGATGGCAGCGACGTCCGGCAGGTAACAATCGTCCCCTCTAGCGATACCGACGCCAGTTGGTCGCCCGATGGCCGCTGGATTGTGTACTCCTCCGACTATGGCAGCCTGCCGGTGCCCAATATCTTTGTCATTCCGGTCAATGGCGGCGAACCGATCCGCGCCACCCACAACGAGACCCGTTATGACGGCGCGCCTTCCTGGTCGCCCGATGGACAGTGGATTGCCTTTGAATCACATCCAGGGGACGAAGACATACCGGCCGCCCTGTGGCTCATCACCGCCCCTGTCACCGAGCAGGCAGCAACAGCTCTGCCCGCAGACAGCGACCGCCTCCCCAGCGAAGCGCGCCTGGCCGGCGTCACCCACTGGTTCTACATGATCAACGTCAACCTGGAGCCAGAGATGGTGAACCAGATTGCCGCCTCGGATTACGATATGGTCGTCCTCGATTTCATCCCCTCTGAGGCGAACAACACCGACTACCCCATGGCCGACGTGATAGCGCAACTGCACAATGCCCCCCACCACTTCGACTGCGCTCAGTGCAAGCCCAAGCTCGTCATCGCCTACATTGACACCGGGCAGGCGGAGGAGTATCGCACCTACTGGCAAGCGAGTTGGGGCATCGGCAATCCGCAGTGGATCGTCGGGGCAGACCCCGACGGCTGGGAGGGCAACTTTCCGGTGGCCTACTGGTACGACGAGTGGCGCGAGATATGGCTGGGCGAGGACAGCTATTTGCAGGCCATCCTCGACGCTGGCTTTGACGGCGTTTACCTGGACTGGGTGGAGGCTTATTCCGACGAGAATGTGACGGCCATTGCCCAGCGGGAGGGAGCGGACCCAAAGCAGGAGATGATCTGGTGGGTAGGGGACATTGCCGACTTTGGCCGCGCCCAACGGCCCGACTTTATCGTCATCGCCCAGAACGCGGCCGAGCTGGCTAAAGATGACGACTACCTGGCGGTCATTGACGCCATCGCCCAGGAGCAGGTCTGGTTCGACGGCGGGGCCGACAACGATCCACCCGGCGACTGTCCCCTGCCCCGCACCGAGGCCGAAGTGGACAGCGACGCCTATCGGCAAAGCCTCTCGGCACCCTGTCACAAACTCTACGACGACTACCCCGACAGCACGCTACACGTCAGCAGCGATGAATACCTGCGCTACCTGACCCTGGCCCGCGATAAGGGGAAGATCATCTTCACTGTGGACTATGCCCTGGAGCCAGAGAACGTGGCCTGGGTCTACGAGGCATCGCGGGCGCTGGGCTTTGTACCTTTTGCAAACAATCGAGGGCTAGACCGCTACGTCGAACCGGTGCCCTAACGTCAACAGTTAAGCGAGTCATCCACTTCACGCCCCCCCAATCGCAGGCGATTCCCCTGCAGCAATTCACAAATGGTTCACCCTGTCCAAGGAGAAAAACCATGAGAAACAATCTATGGAAACCTGTAGCTGCAGTGGTTGTCTTGACCATGCTTGTCCCAGGCCTGGCGATGTTGCTCGCTGGTTGCGGGCCGGAGGTGACACCGACACCTGCCTCGCCCGCCCCGAAAACAACGCCTACCCGGCCTGAGTTACCTCCCACAGCCTCGAGCCCCCCTACTGGACAGGTCTACTACGTTGCTGCCAACGAACCTGGGGCCAGCGATGACAACAACGGCCTTTATCACACTTACCAGGGTGGGCAAGATGGCCCCTGGCTGACCATTCAGCACGCGGCAAATACGATAACAGCGGGGGGGACAACCTACGTTCGCACCGGGACCTATTATGAGTCGGGCATCATCTTCGCCCGCTCCGGCGCACCGGACGCGCCCATCACCCTGACCAATCACGAATCGGAGGAGGTCATCATTGACGGGTCGAAAGCTCAAGATGATTACCCCGGCATTGCGATCATGGAAGGGCGCGGTCATTACGTGATCCAGGGCTTTACCATTCGCAATATGTCCTGGAGTGGTATTGCTACCGATGAAAGTACCACAGAACCCTATCGTGACATCACCATCCGGGATTGCATCCTGCACGATAACGGCTGGTCGGGCATTGACCTGGCTGCGGTAGATGGCTTTATGGTGGAAAATGTCGAGGCTTATAACAATGCCTACTACGGCCTAAACATCGGCGCTTCCGAGGATGGTTCGCTGTCTTCCGCGAACGGCGCGATTAGGAATTCCAGCTTCTACAACCACACAGGCGACGAGGGACATGGCCTGGCGTTCAACCAGGCGCACGACATCACGGTGAGCGACAGCGTAGCTTACCACAACACCATACACGGCTTCGACGTGTCCGATTGGCCGAAACATGGTGAGCTATCCCATCACATCACTTTTGAACGCAACTTTTCCTACGACAATGGCGTCGCCGGTTTTGCCATCAATTCCGATTCGCACCACGTCGTTTACCGCAACAACGTCGCCTGTCGGAATGGCGCAGATTGGGCTGGGCAAGGTTCATCGTCGGGCTTTTTGTGTTACGAAGGCTGCTGGCACGTTGAATGGGTTGACAACGTGTCACTTGAAAACACGGACGCCGGGTTCTGGGTCGAAGATCAACTGGGCATCTATGGCACGCCCGACGACAACCTGCTGGTTTTCAAGAACAACATCGCCTACAATAATGGTCGGCCCGAATGGGGGAAAGAAAGACCAGCCCTGGTTGTCCAGGGAGAGCAGTGGGAGGTGGTTGCCACGCATAACAACTGGGGCGGAGCGACCGGTATGAACGCACCCGTGATAGGTATCAATATAGTTGGCGATGAGGGCGATATCTACACAGCAGACGACATCAACAATGGCGACTTTCAGACGGGCAATATTTCTGTGGACCCCCAGTTTGTAGACACAACGGTGCCCGACGTTCACCTTCAGCCCGGCTCACCCTGTATTGACGCGGGGGTAGACGTGGGGCTACCCTACCTGGGCTCTGCTCCCGATATGGGCGCTTTCGAGTTCGAACCGTAGCACAAATCGTGAAAGCCTGGCAGGCTGCACTCGTCGCCGCCACGTTGCCAGCCGTCTCTCCCACCCCGCTGGTTGTATATTAGCAAGCCGTACTCCAGGCTATCGGCCAGGGCCTGCCAACTGGCCTCGATGATGTTGGTGGACGAGCCCACTGTGCTCCAGGTGCGGGCCCCGCAGGCAGAATCAATCAGCACACGGGTCTGAGCCGCCGTGCCGGCCTCGCCGTCCAGAATGCGCACCTTGTAGTCAGTCAGGTAGATGTCAGCCAGTTCGGGGTAAAAGGGCAACAGTGCTTTGCGCACCGCCACGTCCAGGGCATTGACCGGACCGTTGCCCTCAGCAGCAGTGTGTATGATCTGGTCGCCCACCTGCACCTTGACCGTGGCCTCTACGGCCATACCCCCATCATCACTGCTGCGTACCAGAACGTGGAAATCGAGCAACTCGAAAGGAGACTCGTACCCCGGCTGGGCACGGCGGATGAGCAGCTCCACTGAGCCCTCGGCCCCTTCAAATTGAAAGCCCTGACTCTCCAGTTCCTTGATGCCCTGCAAGACCTGTCGCGTCTGATCGCTACTGAGGGACAGGTTCAGACCAAATTCCTGCACCTTGTAGGCGATGTTGCTCTTGCCTGAAAGTTCAGAGACGACGACCCGTTTGCGATTGCCCAGCAATTGGGGATCAATGTGCTGATAGCTCTCTTCGCATTTAAGCAGAGCGTTGACGTGCATGCCGCCTTTGTGGGCAAAGGCGCTGCGCCCTACATAGGGCAGGTGGGCATCCGGGCTCAGGTTAGCCAGCTCACTGACATAGTGGGAGAGGCTGGTCAGGGTGCGCAGTTGTTCATCAGTGATGCCCTCGTAGCCCAGCTTGAGCTTGAGAGCAGGGATGATGGAGCAGAGGTTGGCGTTGCCGCATCGCTCGCCGTAACCATTGATAGTGCCCTGTACGTGGACGATGCCAGCCTGCACCGCAGCCAGCGAGTTGGCCACGGCCAGCTCGCTGTCGTTGTGGGCATGGATACCCAGGGGAGCGCACGTAGCCTTTTTCACTTCTTCGATGGCAGCCGTCAGGGTGGACGGCAGCGTACCGCCGTTCGTATCGCACAAGACGAGGACATCAGCACTGGCCTCCTCGGCCGCAGCCAGGGTGCGCAGGGCATAGGCTGGGTTGGCACGATAGCCGTCGAAAAAGTGCTCGGCGTCGTAGATAACCTCCCGCCCCTGCGCCTTGAGATACCCCACGCTTTCGGCGATCATGCGCAGGTTCTCGTCCAAGCTGGTATTCAGTACCCGGTGGACGTGCAGATCCCAACTTTTGCCAAAGATGGCTACCGCCCGGGTACCGGCCGCCACCAGCGAACGGATGTTGTCATCCTCTTCGACAGCCTCATCGGCCCGTCGTGTGCTGCCAAAAGCAGTGATGACAGCCCGCCTCAGTGGCAGCTCCTGCGCACGGGCGAAGAAAGCCACATCCTTGGGGTTGGAGCCGGGCCAGCCGCCCTCAATGTAATGCAGACCCAACTCATCCAGTTTGCGAGCGATCTTTAGCTTGTCATCCACAGAGAAGGAAAGCCCCTCACCTTGGACACCATCCCGTAAAGTCGTGTCATAGAGCACTATCGTCATAGCATCAAATCCCAATCATTCGCTATTCGCCATTCTATCAGCGATCAAACTTCCCATCTCCCATGTCCCAACGAGGGTGGTACCCTTCTCGCGGATGTCCTTGGTGCGGTGGCCTTCTTCAAGTACGGCCTGCACCGCGTCTTCGATGGCCTGCGCTTCCTCCTCCAGTTCCAACGAGTAGCGGAGCAGCATTGCCGCGCTGAGGATGGTAGCGATGGGATTGACCACGTTCTGGCCGGTGTACTTGGGCGCCGAGCCGTGGATGGGCTCGAACAGGCCCGGCTTGTGCGCGCCGATCGCTCCCGAAGGTAACATCCCCATAGAGCCGGCGATCATGGAGGCCTCGTCAGTCAAGATGTCGCCAAACATGTTGCCGGTGACGATGACGTCGAACACGTTGGGGTAGCGCACCAATCGCATGGCGGCGATGTCCACGTACATGCTATCGAACTCTACGTCAGGGTACTCTTTGGCCACGCGACTGGCCGTCTCGCGCCACAGACGGGAGCTTTCCAGCACGTTGGCCTTGTCCACCGAGGTCACCTTCTTGCGCCGCTTCCGCGCCAGGTCGAAAGCCACCCGCACGACGCGCTCAACCTCAGGCACGGTGTAGAACATTGTGTCGTAAGCTCCCTGCACGCCGTCCGTATTATTGCGACCCCGCTGGCCAAAGTAGATGCCGCCTGTCAGTTCGCGCACCACCAACAAGTCCACGTCGGCGATGACCTCAGGCTTGATGGTCGAAGCGTGCAGCAGTTGCTTGTACAGTTTGACCGGCCGCAGGTTGGCAAAGACGCCCAACCCCTTGCGCAGTCCCAGGAGCCCCTGTTCGGGTCGCACGCTGGCGGTGGGATCATCCCACTTGGGGCCACCCACAGCCGCCAGCAGGATGGCATCGCTTTCACAGCACAATTGGAGCGTCTCGTCTGGCAGGGGATTGCCACTGACGTCCATAGCCGCCCCGCCGATGAGGGCCTCCTCGAAGACAAATTCGTGCTCATAGATATGAGCGACCTTTTTCAGCACCTTGACCGCTTCAGCGACGACTTCTGGCCCGATGCCATCGCCGGGCAGAACAGTAATTCTGGCTTGCATAGCTATTTCATTAGCTCCCTTCGTGTGAATTCGATGAGCCCGCCAGCAGAGATGATATCCACCATGAACGGCGGATAGAGCGCGGCCTGAAAGACCTGGCCTGTATCCAGGTTGCGGATGGTGCCCGTCTCCAACTCTACCTCAAGAGTTTGTCCGGCCTCGGTGCCCGTCACCGCCTCAGGACACTCCAGGATGGGCAAGCCGATGTTGATGGCGTTGCGATAGAAGATGCGAGCGAACGTTTCCGCGATGACACACGACACCCCCGCTTCTCTGATGGCCAGCGGTGCATGTTCTCGTGACGAGCCACAGCCAAAGTTAGTAGTGGCCACGATGATGTCGCCTGGTTGCACCTCTTGAGCGAAGGCAGGGTCCATGTCCTCCATACAATGCCGAGCTAGTTCCTCCGCCGTAGAGAGATTCAGGTAACGGGCCGGGATGATGGCGTCGGTGTCCACATTGGCTCTGTATTTCCAGACTTTGCCTTTGAGCATCAGATGGTCCTCCCCGAACAAGTTCAGGACTCCGCTAACAGTCTAAAAAGTCCGTTCAATTCCCTCAGTCCGTTGTACTTCTTTCACAAAACCTCCTGTGGTCCCCCGATGCGGCCCAGCACTGCCGACGCCGCCGCCACGGCCGGCCCGGCCAGGTAGACCTCACTATCGGGATGGCCCATCCGCCCGCGAAAGTTGCGATTGGTGGTGGCGATGGCTCGTTCGCCCGCTGCCAGCACCCCCATGTATCCGCCCAGGCACGGGCCACAGGTGGGCGTGCTAACCACCGCCCCCGCCTCGACAAAAGTTTCGACCAAGCCCTGCCGCACCGCTTCCAGATAGACAGTCTGGGTGCCGGGGATGACGATACAGCGCACGTCGCTGCAGACTTTACGTCCAGCCAACACCTGCGCCGCAACCTGCAAATCCTCCAGCCGGCCGTTAGTGCAGGAGCCGATGACCACCTGGTCAATGGGTACGTGGTTCACCTGGCTCAGGGGGCGGGTGTTTTCGGGTAGGTGGGGGAAGGCCACCTGGGGCTCAATTTGGCTGGCATCCATCTCGATCACCCGGACATATTCGGCGTCGGGGTCGCTCGTATAGACCGTGTATTCGCGCTTGGCACGGGGCTGGACGTAGGCTTGCGTCTTCTCGTCCACGTGGAACAGGCCAGCTTTTGCGCCGGCCTCTATGGCCATATTTGCCATTGTGAAGCGTCCGGCCATCGAGAGGGCGTCCACGGCTTTGCCGCTGAACTCTATCGCCGCATACAGCGCTCCGTCCACGCCGATGTGGCCGATGGTGTGCAAGATGAGGTCTTTGCCCCCCACCCAGGGTAAGAGCTGGCCATGATAGACAAACTTGATCGTCTGCGGCACTTTCAGCCAGGTCTGACCGCTGGCCATGGCTGCGGCAATATCGGTGGAGCCCATGCCGGTGGCAAAGGCGCCCAGCGCGCCGTAAGTGCAGGTGTGCGAGTCGGCGCCGATGACCAGGTCACCCGGCAACACCAACCCCTGCTCCGGCAGCAGCACGTGCTCGATGCCCATCGTGCCCACATCGTAGTAGTACGTCAACTGCTGGGCACGGGCGAAATCGCGCATCACTTTGCATTGTTCGGCCGATTTGATGTCCTTGTTGGGTACAAAGTGGTCGGCGACCAGCACCACCTTGCTTCGGTCAAAAACCTTCCCTACCCCAATGCGCTCGAACTCACGGATGGCAATGGGCGCAGTGATGTCGTTGGCCAACACCAGGTCCACCGGGACACGGATCAACTGGCCAGGGAACACCTTTTCCAGGCCGACGTGGGCGGCCAGGATTTTTTCAGCCAGGGTCATTCCCATAGGCTTCGTGTTTCGTGTTGCGTGTTGCGTGTTTCGTAAAAGTCCGTTCAATTCCATCAGTCCGTTGTACTTCTGTGAAGTGCCGCCTCGCGTCGAGCGGCCAACAACCGATTGAGAGCAAACATATAGGCTTTGGCACTGGCCACCATGATGTCGGTATCTGCACCGCGACCGCTAAAGACCCGCCGCTCGACGCCGTTCTCGCTAACAGGGTCGTCGGCCTCGATGCGGATGGTCACCCGGCCCACGGCATCAATCCCTTCGGTCACAGCCTGGATGGAGAACTCGATCAGTTCATTGGGCTCGCCGATGATGCGATTGATGGCCTGATAGATGGCATCCACAGGCCCCGTGCCCAGGGCAGCATCCTCCACCACGATGCCTTCTGATGTGCGCAGGCGGACGGTGGCCGTGGGGATGCTCCGGTTGCCACAGGTCACCTGCACATGTTCCAGGTGGTAGGTCTCCTCAAAGAACATTTGCACCTCGTCGGCGACGATGGCTTCCAGGTCTCGGGTGTCCACGGTCTTTTTCTTGTCGGCCACTTCCAGGAAGCGTTGGTACACTTTCTCGAACTGGGCCTCGTCGTCCAGGCTGTAACCCAGTTGCTCCAGGCGATGGCGCAGCCCGTGACGGCCTGACCGTGCCGACAGGATAATCTCCGAGTCGGGCACGCCGACATCGCGCGGGTTGATGATTTCGTAGGTGGTGCGCTCCTTGAGCACGCCGTCCTGGTGGATGCCGGACGAGTGGGCGAAAGCGTTGGCCCCCACGATAGCCTTGTTAGGCTGCACCACGATGCCGGTCAGACCGCTCACCAGCCGGCTGGCAGGATAGATCAGGCGGGGGTTGATACCGGTCGTCACGCCAAAGACGTCACGGCGGGTGTGCAGGGCCATCACCACCTCCTCCAACGAGGTATTGCCGGCTCGCTCACCGATGCCGTTGACAGTACATTCCACCTGGCGAGCGCCGTTGGCAATACCTGTCAGCGAGTTGGCTGTGGCCATCCCCAGATCGTTGTGGCAGTGCACGGAGATGGTTGCCTTGTGAATATTGGGTACGTTCTCCGTGATGCTCCGGATCAACGCGCCCCATTCCTGGGGAGTGGTGTAGCCTGTGGTGTCGGGGATGTTGACCACGGTTGCACCGGCCTCAATCACTGCCTCCAGCACACGGTAGAGATACTCAGGGTCAGCCCGGCCAGCGTCCTCGGTATAGTACTGCACGTCCTCGACCAAACGTCTGGCGTACTTGACCGCATCTACGCCCTGCTCCAGCGCTTTCTCGCGCGTGGTTCGCAGCTTGTACTTGATGTGGACGTCGGACACGCCCAGACCAGTGTGGATGCGAGGTCGTGCCGCCCCCTGCAATGCTTCGGCGGCTGCGTCAATGTCCTTCCGGTTGGCCCGCGTCAATCCGCAGATGACGCAGTTGCGAATCTCCTTGGAGATACGCTGTACGGCTCTAAAGTCGCCCGGCGAGGAGATGGGAAAGCCAGCCTCGATGATGTCCACGCCCATCTGCTCCAATAGATGGGCGATCTCAATCTTCTCCTCTACGTTGAGGGCCGCGCCGGGTGATTGCTCCCCGTCGCGTAGGGTGGTGTCGAAAATCATAACTCTGTCCATTGCTAATCAGTATTCCTCCTGATTCTAATGATCTTTGATGCAAGTCCTTAAGGTCAGCAAGGTCATCGTCTGTCAATGACACCACCCCCCTTCTCATTTCGAGTTCTCTCGAAAATGGATAGCAGCCCAACCACATTTGGCCCGGCGGTTGAAACCACGCCTAAGAGGGCGCTGTCGCGCCGGGCGACCGTCTGCACGGTCGCTAGCTTACTTACCCCAATTCTCTGGCCGAAGCGCGCGGACTGCAGCGCCCGCTCGCCACATCTCCGATTCCCGCATCTCACGCAGTTCGGCGTCCAACTTTTCCTTGTAGTCGGGCGCACTGTTGGCTTCGAGGACGATCCGCGTTTGTTCACCAGAGACAACACTTTCGTACAATTCCTCAAAGACCGGCATGACCGCCTCTCGGAACCTGTGGCGCCAGTCGAGCGCGCCGCGCCGCGCCGTCGCGCTGCAATTCTCGTACATCCAATCCATGCCATTCTGGTCAACCAGCCGGATCAGGCTCTGGGTCAGTTCCTCGACGGTCTCGTTGAACGCCTCGCTTGGGGTATGCCCGTTCTTGCGGAGTGTGGCAAACTGGGCTTCCATAATGCCGGCGAGCGCGCCCATCAAAACCCCTCTTTCCCCCGTGAGGTCGCTGTGTACCTCTTTCTCAAAGGTGGTGGGGAAAAGGTAGCCCGAACCAATCGCAATGCCGATGGCCAGGGTTCGCTCCGTGGCACGGCCCGTGTAGTCCTGATGCACAGCGTAGCTGCTGTTGATGCCGCTGCCGACGAGGAAATTGGCCCGCACGCTGGCCCCCGACCCCTTGGGCGCCACCATGATAACGTCTACAAACTCGGGGGGAACGACGCCTGTCTGACCGGCATATACAATCGAGAACCCGTGAGAAAAGTACAGCGCATCGCCCTCCTTCAAGTGGGGCTTTATCTGGGGCCACGTCATCATCTGAGCAGCATCAGAGACCAAGTACTGAACAATGGTGCCTCTTTCCGCGGCTTCTTCGAGAGAGAAGAGCGTCTTGCCGGGCTCCCATCCGTCCTGCAGGGCCTTTTCCCAACAAACTTTGTCACCGGCCCACTGTCCTACGATGACGTTGATGCCATTGTCCTTCATGTTAAGAGATTGAGCCGGGCCCTGCACCCCATAACCCAAGACAGCGACAACTTTATCGCTCAGAACTTTACGGGCCTTCTCCAGTGGGAACTCGTCTCTCATGACGACCTCTTCCACCGTCCCTCCAAAATCAATCTTGGCCATTCTTATCCTCCTTTAATCATGATTTAACTTCTAATTTACTGATTGAGTCGTTTGCCCATTGCTGCCCCGCACCATCGCCACACGGCCCGTGCGCACCATCTCCTTGATACCGAAGGGACGCAGAAGCTGCACCAGGGAATCTACCTTGTCCTCCAGGCCAGTGATCTCGATAGTCAGGGACTCGGCGGCCACATCTACCACATTGGCGCGGAAGATGTCTACCAACTGCATGATCTCGGCGCGAGCGGGGGCTGTCGCATGTACCTTGATCAAGGCCAGTTCCCGAATCACCGTTGGTTCATGGCTAACGTTGCTGACCTTGGTAATGTTGACCAGCTTGTACAGTTGCTTTTCCACCTGTTCAATGCCTCCTGCGTGATCCGCATCCACTACAATGGTCATGCGCGAGATACCAGGCGTCTCGCTATGGCCTACAGTCAGGCTCTCGATGTTAAACTTGCGACGACGGAAAAGGCTGGCTACCCGGTTTAACACGCCGGGTTTGTCCTCCATCAAAGCGATTAGCGTATGTTTCGTCATGATTTCTCTCCTTTCTTAACCAATTTGGGCGCGACTGTGTAGTACACTCATGCCGACTGGGGCCGGCGGATCATCTCGTGGATGGCAGACCCTGGTGCAACCATTGGATAGACGTTCTCCTCCCGCACGATGCGAAAATCAACCAGGACAGGCCCGTCTATCTTTAGAGCTTGCTCGATAGCAGGAACAACCTGGTCTTTCGCTGTGACCGTGAGACCGGCGATACCGTAAGCCTCGGCCACTTTAGCGAAATCCGGTCCCAGGAGGGGCGTACCGGAATAGCGGCCCTCGAAGAAGAGCTGCTGCCACTGGCGTACCATTCCCAGATAGCCGTTGTTCAAAACGGCTATCTTGAGGGGCAACCTCTCTTGAACGACAGTGACCAACTCCTGAATAGTCATCTGGAGACCGCCATCGCCAACCGTAGCCCAGACCATCTGGTCAGGATGACCCATCTGAGCGCCGATGGCCGCCGGTAGAGCGAATCCCATCGTGCCCAGCCCGCCCGAGGAAAGGAGACCGCGGGGTTTATCGTGGAGAAAGTACTGGGCTTCCCACATCTGGTTCTGGCCCACATCGCTGACCATGATAGCCTGGCCGCCCGTGGCGTGCCAGATCTGACGGACAACGTACTGGGGAATCAGTTCAGCGGTCTCCTGATTCAGAATATCGCGGCTGGCCGATTCGCGACGCCACTCGCTAATCTGCTCCAACCAGGCCGGATGGCTAGCCTCCTCGACCATGGGCAGGAGCGTTTGCAAGACGTCTCTGGCATCGCCTACGATAGGCAACACGTTCTCCATATTCTTGCCAATCTCGGCCGGATCAATGTCAACATGGATGATCCTGGCCCGGGGGACGAAGGTATTCACCGGGCCTGTCAGGCGGTCATCAAAACGGCTGCCCAGGGCAATAAGCAGATCGGCCTGTTGAAGCGCCTTGTTGGCATAGGCCTCGCCATGCATCCCGCCCATGCCCAGACAGAGAGGATGGGTTTCGGGCAGAGTGCTGATACCCAGCAAGGTGGTAACCACAGGAATTTGGGCTTTCTCTGTCAGTTGTCTCAACTCAGCCTCGGCTCCGGCCAAGCTCACCCCGTGGCCGGCCAGGATCAGAGGGGTTTCGGCCTGGTTGATGAGGCAAGCAGCCTGTTCGATCTGGCGGGTGTTGCCCATCAACACAGGCCGATAGCCAGGTAGGGAGACTTCCGGGGGTTCCTCATACTCGAGCTCAGCAGCTTGGACGTCCTTGGCGATGTCAATCAACACCGGGCCGGGCCGCCCCGTGCGGGCGATGTAGAAAGCCTCTTTAATGGTCATGGCCAGCTCGTTGATGTCCGTCACCAGGTAGTTGTGCTTGGTGATGGGCAAGCTGATGCCGGTGATGTCTACCTCCTGAAAGGCATCCTTGCCGATAAAAGGAGTGGCCACCTGGCCGGTGATGGCCACCACCGGCGAAGAGTCCATGTAGGCCGTAGCGATGCCAGTCACCAGGTTGGTGGCCCCCGGCCCCGAGGTAGCCAGGCAGACCCCTACCTTGCCCGTGGCCCGCGCGTAGCCATCGGCAGCGTGGGCTGCGGCCTGTTCGTGGCGCATCAGGACGTGATGGATAGGGTATTCAGGCAAGGCATGATAGAGATGGATGACCGCCCCTCCTGAGATGCCAAACACAACCTCCACTCCCTCGCGAACCAGACTCTCCCACACAATGCGTGCGCCGTTCAACTTCATAATTCCCTCCTCGTTATTATTCGCTATTCGAGATTCGTGATTCGTGATTCAACGGGTCTATCTTTTGAAAACTGCACCTGTGCTAGCTGACGAGACCACCTCAGCATAACGTTTGAGGTAGCCAGATTGGATACGAGGCTCCCAGGGAGGTAGACCGGCCAGGCGCTCCTGCAATTCCTTCTCTGGGACTTCCAGGGTCAGGGTGCGGCCGGGGATGTCAATAACAATAAGGTCACCGTTTTGCACAGCGGCCAGCAGCCCGCCAGCAGCCGCCTCTGGCGAGATATGACCAATGGCCGCGCCCCTCGTGGCTCCAGAGAAACGCCCATCGGTCAACAGGGCCACTTTGTCATCCAATCCCATCCCCGACAACAACGAGGTCGGCGTCAGCATCTCTCGCATGCCAGGACCGCCCCTTGGTCCCTCGTAGCGGATGACGAGGATATCACCGGTCTCAAATCGCCCCTCCGTGATAGCCTGCGTGGCCTCTTCCTCAGTATCGAAGACGCGGGCCGGCCCACGATGGGTGAGCATCTTTGGATCAACGACTGCCCGCTTGACAACTGCGCCCTGCGGAGCCAAATTACCAAACAGGATAGCCAGTCCACCGCTGACCGAGTACGGGTCATCGAGGGGACGGATGACCTGACGATCACGGACGTGAACCGCGGTCAGATTCTCCGCCAGACGCTTGCCAGTCACTGTCAGAGCCTCGCCGTCCAGCAGGCCAGCCGCCAGCAACTCAGCCATCACCGCCGGAATGCCGCCCGCCGCGTTCAATTCCTCCAGATGATGCCCGTCGGCGGCCGGGCTCATCTTGCACAGGTGCGGAGTGCGAGCACTGAAATCGTTCAACTCGGCCAGGGACACGCTGGCTCCCGCCTCGTGGGCGATGGCCAGCAGGTGCAAGATGGAATTGGTGGAGCCACCCAGGGCCATGTCCACGGTGAAAGCATTGCGGAAGGCGGCCTCGGTCAGGATGTCCAAGGGCTTCACATCGTGAGCCAAAAGGTCCATCACATGCTGACCAGCTTGCCTGGCCAGTCGGATTCGGGCCGCGTGCACGGCCGGGATAGTGCCGTTGCCGGCTAGCCCCATCCCCAGGGCCTCGGTTAGACAGTTCATCGTGTTGGCGGTGAACATCCCGGCGCAGGAGCCACAGCCTGGACAGGCCACCCTCTCCAGCCGCTCCAGTTCCTCTCCGGTCATCTCCCCGCGGGTCACGGCGCCCACAGCCATAAACACATCGGCCAGGTCAACCAATTTGTTGCCCAGCCGGCCAGCCAGCATCGGCCCGCCGCTGACCGCGATGGTTGGGATGTTGAGACGGGCAGCGGCCATCAACATGCCGGGGATGATTTTGTCACAGTTAGGGATGAGGACCAGAGCATCAAAGGCGTGGGCCTGGGCCACAACTTCCACCGAGTCAGCGATGAGCTCGCGGCTGGGCAGAGAAAATTTCATACCCAGGTGATTCATGGCAATGCCATCGCACACGCCGATAGTGGAACACTCGAAGGGCGTGCCGCCAGCCGCGCGGATGCCAGCCTTTACCGCGTCGGCAACCTGCCGCAAATGGATATGGCCCGGAATGATCTCGTTAAAAGAATTGATCACCCCAACAAAGGGTTGGTCTATCTCTCGCTCCGTGCAGCCAAGTGCCCTCAGCAGAGAACGATGGGGGGCCCGCTCCACACCTCGTCTTACAACGTCGCTTCTCATTGCTCCTCCCTTTACTTTGTCATTCTGAGCGACCGCAGGGAGCGAAGAATCTCGTACCTGTCTACAAGCAACGAGATTCTTTCCTTCGGCTTCGCTCAGGACAGGCTTGCTTCCCCTTCGCTTTGCTCAGGGCTTTGGCTCACTCCTCAGAATGACATACACGCTGGCTGTCATTTTCCCAGCACGTTGTTGACCATTACAGAATTCAAACAGAAAGCCTTCACCCAGAAACGTTATCACACGCCAGGGCAAAGGCGCCATTGCCAGGAGGCATCATGCCTCAACAATATCAATTATGTACTCCAGATAAACAAAAAAGCCTCCCGGTTGGGAGGCTTTACAAGATGCAACTTGGTTACACGCTTAGTCCGACCTCCTCCCAACCACCATTAGCTCCTCAATAATAATGAGGAGCCCAATGAGTACGAGGCTAATAAGAATGGTGTTGGGAAGCAATGTCGAATTCACGGACAGATTACCCTTCTCAGTCTTGGGTATAATCATACCACACTTTTGTTTATTTGTCAATACCCTTCCAAAGTTTTAATGAAATTGCAGTCTAAGAACCAGGCAACCAGTCCTTCGCCCCTTCGACCCTTCCGTGTATTTTTTGGGCAAAG
>SOHZ01000531.1 GCA_004377365.1 Anaerolineales bacterium
TTGTAACAGCTGAATATGAAAGTCGCCTGCTTCGCCCTCGCAGCTCACAAGATCGGCGGAAGTGAGCAGTGTGATATTTGGATGGCGGTTGTGGTCGAGTAATGTAGGTGTGATGGATGGCCTGGTACAGCCGAAGCCATGATCTGAGGTCCCCCGGCAGAGGACGCAGTCGTGGGTTGGGAACATGAAACCCAATTGGGCTACGCGGCCTCCGAGGGAGGGGCTCGCTTCTAGTAGATAGACATGGATTCCTGCATCAGCGAGGTCGAGGGCAGCCCGCATCCCTCCGACACCCCCACCGATAACCAGTACGCTGTCGACGGTATCGCTTGCCCTGCCCAGATTCAGGCCGTTTTGCTGTGGTTCTGTCATACAAACCAGTCCATTTCTCTATTTAAGTTTACGGCTGGTGAGTACCACCAACCAAGTCTATTTCGGGTTATTCCTACCCGATATGGTAACTCCCCCGCCCTTTGAGCGAATAGTGCCAGAGATCACAAGGGGCGGGGGACAATCTTCATTCAGGAAGCACACCTGACCCATCAGCGTAAATCAGGGGTTTGAAACGGGTATTCGCTAAGCATCCACTGCACCTAGTGGTGCACTGCATTCCAGAAGGATCAAGCTATTCTTTGTTCAGGTGACGACCGCGCCAACCTAAGGCGTGTAGGGTTTGATAAAGCCCTCTTCCATCATATGCGTCGTCAGACCACGCGAGCGACGGATGATCTCCTCTGCGTTTTTAAGCTCTTCCTCATAGGTCATAGGAGTGCGAGCGAGCCCCTCTTCGACCGCCTGAACTGCGACGGCTGCAGCTTCGCGCGGGAAGACCTCCCATTCGTCCATCGTGGGCAGGATATATTCCGACGTGAGCCCTTTCTCTTCCGCCATATCCGCTAAAGCATTGGCCGCGGCGATGCACATCGTATCCGTGATCGTCGAGGCGCGCACATCCAATGTGCCGCGGAAGATGCCTGGGAAGCCGAGTGAGTTGTTGACCTGATTGGGGAAATCTGAACGTCCTGTGGCTACGACAACCGCGCCAGCCTCCGTAGCCTCCCAGGGCCAAATTTCAGGCACAGGATTCGCGCAGGCGAAGACGATTGCGTCTTTAGCCATCTTGCTAATCCATTCTGGTTGAATTGTGCCAGGGCCTGGTTTGGAGAGGGCGATTACGACATCGGCGCCATCTAATGCCTCGGGGATGCCACCTTCACGCCCCTCCTCGTTAGTGATTTGGCAGAGCTTCCACTTGTCGACGTACTCGTCCTTGAGCTCCTCAAGATCCTTGCGTTTCTTGTGCAGGATGCCTTTGCTGTCGACAACGCGGCACAGCGCCGGTGTGACACCGGAAGCGAAGATCAGGCGTGAGCAGGCAACATTGGAAGCGCCGGAACCGACGAATACAATCTGGGCTTCTTCGGGCTTTTTGCCGACCAGCTTCAGGGCGTTTATCAGCGCGGCAAGCGTGACCGTCGCTGTACCCTGCTGATCGTCGTGCCAGACGGGGATCTCAGCCTGTTCGCGCAAAGTATCCAGGATTCGGAAACATTTAGGTTGAGAGAGATCCTCCAGGTTGATTCCACCGAATCCGGGCTGGATTAACAGCACGGCCTCAATGATCTTGTCGGCGTCCTTTGTGTCGAGCATGATCGGCCAGGCATCGACGCCGCCCAGGTATTTATAGAGCAGCGCCTT
>SOHZ01000428.1 GCA_004377365.1 Anaerolineales bacterium
ATACTCGCATTCTCTCTACAAAGCCACTTAACACCTTGCTACCTATGAGCGTTCCCTATAGTATGCTTCGCAAGGATTCTCTCCACTGAACGTATACGCGAACGTCTGGTAGGGTTGATAGAGGAACTTGGAAAATGGAATCACCAAACATCACAGTTGTCCTGGCCTTCACCGCGGGCGTTCTCACTTTTATTTCGCCCTGCGTCTTGCCTCTAGTGCCTGTCTACCTGAGCTATTTGACCGGTTCGACCATCGGTGGGGAGGAAGCACCTAAACGCATCACGGTTTTCCTTCATGCTCTTGCCTTTGGTTTGGGTTTCAGCCTGGTCTTTGTGCTCCTCTTTGGTCTGTCGGTGGGCTACCTGGGTCGTTTCCTGGCTGGCTTTACGCCCATCCTGGTCAAGATAGGGGGACTTCTCCTGATTGTTTTTGGCCTGCATACCACCGGTCTGATCCAGATCCCCTTTCTGATGATGGAGAGGCGGATGGAGATCAGTTTGGATAGCAGTCCCACCTACTTGCGCTCGATCCTGGTGGGCATGATTTTCGCTGCTGGCTGGACCCCTTGTGTGGGGCCACTACTGGGTGCCATCCTCACCCTGGCCCTCGATGCACAATCGGTCTGGCAGGCAGTCTTTTTCCTGTCCGTCTACTCGCTAGGGTTGGGCATCCCGTTTCTGGTGGTGGCCCTCCTGCTGACCACAGCCACCGGCTGGCTCAGGCAGTTGAACCGCCATCTCAACGTCGTCTCTGTCGTCAGTGGTGCCTTCCTCATCATCATCGGTCTTTTACTGCTCACCGGCACCTTCCAGAGTCTCAACTCTCTGTTCTTAAGATTCACGCCCGCCTGGCTGGTCGAGCGAATGTAGGATGCTTGAGGGAAAATGTCATTCATTGATCATTTTGTGAGGTGAAATCCATATGGGCGTCAAGCCCGTCACCGGAAGAACAAGGGACGTCGTCATCTTTCTGGACAAGCTGATTTTCCGATTGGCCAAGCACTGGCTGTTTTTGGCCAACTTGACGTGGGGGCTCTATGTGGGCTTGCCGATTCTGGCCCCTATCATGATGTTGGCTGGACATACCTGGCTTGGCTACATCATTCACAGTGCCTACAAAGTGGCCTGCCATCAAATGCCATGGCGGTCTTTCTTCCTCGGCGGCCCTCAAATGGCTTACACTTACGATGAACTGAGAACACTGGTGGGTCCCGCTCTCACCGGGCGCTACGTCGGCGATGCGACCATTGGCTACAAGATGGCTGTCTGTCAGCGGGACGTGGCCACTTATGGGACCATCCTGTTGGCCGGTCTGGTTTTCGGGCTGGTACGCCGCTGGCTCGTCAAACCGTTGCCTATCTGGGTTTTCGTTTTGTCGCTCGTGCCGATGGGCATTGACGGTGCCACCCAACTGTTTGGTTTGCGGGAGAGCAACTGGCAACTGCGAGTCATCACCGGTGCTCTCTTTGGCCTGGCTTCGGTCTGGCTGGCCTATCCGTACCTGGAAGAGGGCATGAGAGACATCCGAGACACGGTCAACGAGAAGCTGCACCTGGAATAGTAGGTGTTCAGGCCCCCTTCAATCTAGCATCCTGAGTAGCGCGGAACAATGTGGAGCGTGTATCGAAGGGTAATGTCACATCTCGATCAGGATCGGTGTCATTGCGAAGAGCTCTTCGACAGGCTCAGGATAAACTC
>SOHZ01000316.1 GCA_004377365.1 Anaerolineales bacterium
CCCCCGCGCCCCTTCACCCCTTTGTGAAGGGGCGTTCTTTTTCCCTGAAACGGGCGTGAAGGTGCTATGCAGTTGGTAAGGTTCCAGACACCGTCCCGGAACTTGCCTTTTTCTAACCAATCTCTAACCGGATTCTAACCCCTTTATGATACATTGAAAGTAGATTCTGGCTTCATGAAATGTGAAATGTGCAGTTTGTCAATCTTGCCTTAGGAGGTGAGGCATATGACTAAATGCCCGACTTGTCAGGCAGAACATCCAGAGAACACCCTCTTCTGCGACCGGTGTGGGTCCTATCTTCTGGGAGGCAATCAGATAGAAACGGACCCCCTGGCCAAAGGCGAGTTGACCTGGAAGGAAAGAGAAGAAATGGGCGAGGCTCCTGGGGTGGATGTTACCTCCCCCCTGGGCCTCAAGCTGACGATACTGGACAGCGGGCGCGATGTGGAAGTGGCTCTTACAAAAGAGGTGAACATCGGACGTCTAGACCCGGCCAGCGTTTGGTTCCCTGAAGTTGACTTGACCAGCGATGATGGCCTGGAGAGAGGGGTCTCTCGCCTTCACGCCAAGATCAGCCGGCGCGGACGTGAGGTTTTCATCGAAGACTTGGGTAGCATCAACGGAACTTTCCTAAACCGTAAGAAGCTAATACCTTATCTCTCTCAGGCGCTAAAGAGCGGTGACGAGTTACGATTGGGTAAGCTCATATTGCGGGTTAGCTTCACCAAGTAGGGGCATCAGCGCCCTGCATGACTTTCACCGGTTGTATTGAATCTCGACGGTCCAGTGAGTGCACGAACCTTCGCCGAAGGGATGGCAAGCAAGTCAACCATAGCCCAATAAGTTTTAGTACACCAAGAACGATTTCTTTGCAACGATGACTCAACCGCCTTTTGACAGAAAACGAGCTGATGAAATGGGAGGCAAAAAGACAGCAGGCATCGTCTTGCTCGTGGTCGGGACAGTCGTTCTGTTCCTGTCCCTATTAGCCGATCTTGTCGGGCTTTGGGGTGGGGCAGTTATGACTGTCGTAGGGTTGGTCCTGATACTCAAGAAATATTCTCCTGGCCCTCACCCCAACCTGGACCGCCGCGATACGTGGAGGGGTGAGGGCTGACTAGCAGTGCAGGGCAGAAGAGACCATAGCCGTTGGTAGCTTTCCTTTTGGGCCATCGATCAGTCGATCCGAAAGCCCTCGCGCCCCTTCACCCCTTTGTGAAGGGGCTTTCTTTTTGCCCAAAGAGGGCGTGAAGGTGCTCATTTGGTTGGTAAGGTTCTGGCGCATACTTGGCCTAAAGGGGCAAGGGAACCATGAACCTCACCGGAGAAAACTGAATTGACACTCGGCGGTGACTATGATATAATCCTGTTCACACATAGCTCCAAAGACAATGACGGAGACGAGTAAGCAGCCCTCGGCTTTCAGAGAGTCGCCGGTGATGGGAGGCGACAGCCAGAGACTGCCGAAATCCCCTTCCGAGTCGCTGGGTGAAATGGGGGAGGCATCGCGCCCACCTACCAGAGTATCCCGAACCGGACGCGCCCGTTATCGCGCCGGGTGTAGCTACACCCACTGAGGCCGCTTCCGCGAGGCAGCGGCGAAAAAAGGTGGCACCACGAAAAGCTGACGCTTCTCGTCCTTTTCCGAGAGCGTGCCTGAAAGGTGGCAAGCCTGGTCGTTGCTTGTGCCATTGGAGTGTCATTGCGAGCGAAGCGAAGCAATCTCAACCCTCAGAGGGATTGCTTCCTCGCGGAGTTTATCCTGAGCCTGTCGAAGGGCTCCTCGCAATGACAGAGCCCAATGAATTTTCAGACACCCTCTGAGGCAGTGCCCTGGGCCTGTCGAAGGGATGAGAAGCTTTTTGTTTTAAGGAGGTAAACATCATCATGCTTGATTTGAGATTCATCCGCGAGAACCCTGATCTGGTCAAGGAGGCCCTGGCCGAGCTGAACACCACGGCTCCCATTGATGAAATACTGAGCCTGGACGAGCAGCGGCGGGGACTGCTCTCTGAGGTAGAAGCCCTGAAAGCCAGGCGTAACACCGTCTCCAAAGAGATCGGTAAGATGAAAGACGGCGACAAGCGCCAGGCCCTCATCGGGGAGATGCGGGAGGTAGGCGAGCGCATCAAAGGGCTGGACGACCAGGTGCGCCAGGTGGAAGAGCAGTTGAATGAGGCCATGCTCCAGGTGCCCAACATGCCCCACGAGAGCGTGCCCGTGGGTCGCGACGAGAGCGAAAACGTGGTGGTGCGCACCTGGGGCCAGCCCAAAGAGTTCGCCTTTGAGGCACTGCCCCACTGGGACCTGGGCCCGACTTTGGACATTATTGACTTTGAGCGCGGGGTAAAGCTCTCCGGCACCCGCTTCTACGTGCTCAAGGGCATGGGGGCCAGACTCCAGCGGGCCCTCGTCACCTGGATGCTGGACCTGCACGTCAACGAGCACGGCTACACCGAGATTTACCCACCCTTTATGGTGAGAGAGGAGTGCATGTGGGGCGCTGGCCAATTGCCAAAGTTCTTAGATAATATCTACCACGACGTGGAAGACGATGCCTGGTTCATCGGCACGGCCGAGATCCCGCTGACCAACCTCCACCGCGACGAGATCCTGGCCCCGGGCACGCTGCCCCTCTGCTACGTGGCCTACACGGCCTGCTTCCGCCGGGAAAAGATGTCGGCTGGGCGGGACACGCGAGGTATCAAGCGTGGCCATCAGTTCGACAAAGTGGAGATGTACAAGTTCATCGCGCCCGAAACCTCCTACGACGAGTTGGAGCGTCTGGTGGATAACGCCGAGGACATTTGCCGCCGCCTGGGGATAGCCCATCGGGTGGTGCAGATGTGCACCGGCGACCTGGGCTTTAGCGCGGCCAAGAAATACGACGTGGAGATGTGGGCTCCTGGTGTGCAGGAGTGGCTGGAGGTCAGTTCCTGCTCCAATTGTGAGGATTTTCAGGCCCGGCGGGCCAACATCCGCTATCGGCCTGAACCAGGAGCCAAGCCCCGGTTTGTGCACACTCTCAACGGCTCTGGCCTGGCCCTGCCCCGGGTGATGATCGCCATCATGGAGAATTACCAGCAGGCCGACGGCAGCATCGTCGTGCCGGAGGTCTTGAGGCCCTACGTGGGTGGGGTGGAAGTGATCAGATAAGTAGGTGACCACGTGGTTGGGTAGTTGGGTAACTTGGCAATGTCACATTTCGATCAGGACAAGTGTCATTGCGAGGAACCGAAGCCGCGAGCCGGAGCCCTGAGCGAAGCGAAGGGGCAGCGTGGCGGGCGGCGACGAAGCAATCTCGGTCAAGCCAGGTGGAGATTGCTTTGCTCCCCTTCGGCTTCGCTCAGGGCAAGCTCTTCGGTCGCTCGCAATGACAGAATGTGACATTGTTGTAGTAGTCAGGTGGTTAGGTGATTTTGGGGCAGTGGGGTTGACATTCCTCCCTCTCTCTGTTATACTAAATATGCGGAGAGGGAGACCTGTACCGCCTGTACCGCAACAGTGGTGCAACAGTGCTAGAAGCCGCCTCCGAGTTTGGAGGGATGGCCGAGTGGACTATGGCGACGGTCTTGAAAACCGTTGTGGCTGCAAGGTCACCGGGGGTTCGAATCCCTCTCCCTCCGCCAGACTGGCTAATGACAGATAGCTGATGGCAGATGGCAAATAGCCGTTTGCTACCTGTACCGCCTGTACACCATCACCACTGCTGCGGTGCAGGAGTGGTGCAATAGTCGTAAATGGGGAGATGCCAGAGTGGACGAATGGGACCGCCTGCTAAGCGGTTGTGGGGTTAAAAGCTCCACCCAGGGTTCGAATCCCTGTCTCCCCGCCTGTTTCCCTGCTCAGTCAGGGGAGCCTTGCGAAGGTTCCAAGGAAAACCTTCGCAGGGCTTTCTCATGATCGCGCCCTCGTAGCTCAGTGGATAGAGCGTCTCCCTGCGGAGGAGAAGGTCGCACGTTCAAATCGTGTCGAGGGTGCCAGGTTGGCGGATAGCACGATGGTGTGCGCCTGTACCTCAATGGGATAGAGGAGCGGTCTACGAAACCGAAGGTTGAGAGTTCGAGTCTCTCCGGGCGCATTTGAATCAGTCGGAAGCAGTCCGTGGGTGAAGAACCCCTGCTTCTACAGGTGGGAGCGTCTGCTTCGCGCCGAGACTGAGAAAGAAGTCCTGGTCAAACACGACGGATGCCTTCGTTGGGGGAGGCAGTGTGTGTTATCCTGGTTCATCGGTCACACTCAGCAGAGTCCGTCGCCGCTTCGTCGCCGCCAGAAACTATGAGCCAACGCAAAGACGTTGAGCGTCTTTTGCGTTGGCTTTTGTTGTCTGTAAACGTTTCATAGTCTCTAACTGCCGTATTTCCGGATAGTAGCTGAACGCTCACCCGGGGCTCATTTTCAATTTAGTCTTTGGCACTGTTGCGCCACAGGGCGTCCGAGAGGAGGAAACATGAAAGCCAGGTCATTGCTTCTTTGTTGGCTGGTCGTCTCTCTGTTGTTACTGATCGGCATCGAGATGCTCCTGGGGAGCACTGCCACCTGGGCGGCCCAACCACCTCGTCAAATCGCGGCTGACCCTCTGGATGTGGTCATCAACGAGGTGGCCTGGGCCGGGAGTGGGGCCAGCTCAGCCGACGAGTGGATCGAGCTCAAGAACAACACTAGCAGCCCTGTCACTCTCATCGGCTGGACCCTGGTGGCCGCCGATGGGACGCCCAATATAGCCCTCACCGGAACCATACCGGCGGATGGCTATTTCCTGCTGGAGCGAAGCGCCGACAATGCTGTCAGTGACATCCCTGCTGACCAAATCTACACCGGCGTCCTGAACAACGCTGGCGAGTCCCTCACCTTACGAGATGAGAGCCTGAACGTGATAGACACGGCCAACGCCGATGGCGGCGGCTGGCCTGGTGGGACGACAAGCGCCGGCAGCCCACCCTGCGCCAGCATGGAACGCCTGGACCCGACCGCCGCCGCCGGCGACGCTAACTGGGGCACCAACGATGGGCTGACGCGC
>SOHZ01000073.1 GCA_004377365.1 Anaerolineales bacterium
AATGAGATTGCTTCGTCACTTCGTTCCTCGCAATGACAGGGTGAGTAGTTACTCCGCCGCGAGCAATGAGCCAAACAAAGTAGAAGGGCCGATGCCCGACAAAATTGCCTTGTTTGACCTGCCCCGTGCTCAATTGAGGGAGTTGTTGATATCCTGGGGCGAGCCTTCTTTCCGGGCCGATCAGGTCTGGGGATGGCTGTATCGCTCCCTGGTCTCTGATTTCGACCAGATGCGCAACCTGCCCAAGGAGCTTGGAGCTCGATTGGGTAAGGCAGCCTATCTGCAAGCGTTGACCCCCTTGGCGGAGCGCGTATCGGCCGATGGATTGACGTGCAAGGTCCTTTTTGCCCTGCGAGACGGGGAGACCATCGAGAGCGTGTTCATGCGCTATGAGCGACGGCGCACGGTCTGCGTCTCTACTCAGGTGGGTTGTCCCATTGGGTGCCCTTTCTGTGCCACTGGGCAGGGCGGCTTCACGCGAGATCTTACGGCGGGGGAGATCGTGGAACAGGTGCTGTACTTCGCCCGGCAATGGATAGGAGAGCAAGGACCAAGAACCAAGGACCAGGGACCAGGGATAAGTAACGTGGTGCTCATGGGCATGGGCGAACCACTGCTCAACTATGAGGCCACCTGGCAGGCCATTGAAACGCTGAACGATGCCAGGGGGTTCGGTCTGGGAGCACGCCGTATCACCCTTTCCACGGCAGGCGTCGTGCCCGGCATCCAGCGATTGAGCCGGGAGAAGCTGCAAATCGGCCTGGCGGTCTCCCTCCATGCTCCCAGCGACAGGCTGCGAGACAAGTTAGTGCCGCTCAACCGGCGCTATCCTCTCCACCAGTTGATGGCCGCTTGTCGGGATTACGGGCAAAACACCGGTCGGCGGGTTACCTTCGAATACGCACTGATGGAGGGGATCAATGACTCGCTGGAGCAAGCCCGGCGGTTGCGTCGTCTACTAGTGGGGCTCACTTGCCACGTTAACCTGATACCGCTGAACCCTACCGTTGAGTCGCCCTACCAGCCTCCGTCCCGCAAGATGGCCCTGGCCTTTCAGAGGGAACTGGAGCGCCAGAAGATTCCCACGACCATGCGGGTGGGACGCGGCGTTGACATCCAGGCGGGATGCGGGCAGTTGAGGGGCAAGATATGATAACGAATTTTGAGGATTTATCGAATAGAACTCATTAGGATATTCGGTCAATCCCCTTTGATTCGTTGTTGTATTTAAGGGAGCTTGAAATGTCTAAAAGACCAACCATACCGGCTGAAATCGCAAGACAGGTTTTCATCGAAAGTGGGCATCGCTGTGCGGTTTGCGGTGCTGGCAGCCCCCTTGAGTTGGCGCATATCATACCCTGGCACAAATCTAGAGAGCACAAAGCAGAGAATCTATATAGTGACATTTGCCTGTGTGCAAGTTGTCATCGGCGAGCAGACAAGGAGAAGTGGGGGGCGAAGACGCTCAGGGAATACAAGCAGAGGCCCTGGATACATCGGCAGTATGAGAAAGTAGAAATCCCTGAACCTATGATCCAGCAGGCGCTGCGGGAAAAGGCCCCTCAGGTAGATCGAGCGCTGACCTCGACCAGCGAGTTGTCTATCGGTGGGGACGCTACGGGCAGTGTCGTCCTTTTTGCAGGCGGTGACGTCTTCTACCTGAATCTGACCGAACGTCACGCCCTCCACGATGCTTTGTCCTACGTGGCCGACGATGACCTGCGCAACCGCCTGGCCCTGATAGCGCAGGCCGTGTCCGAAAAGCTGACCTCTCCCCCTGACCCGGCAGTCCTGCTTCGGGCTCACCTGGAGCAGTTGGCTGGCCGCCTGGAACGGGAGCAACCCTGGGCCCGAGGGCTGCAAGGCTACGTGCCCCTGGCCACTCACCTGAACCAATCCTTCAGCCTGCGCACCCTACCACGCGGTGTCCCTGGCCCTGGTCGCCACTTTGAGGAACGGGCCCGCTTCGACGACCTGGCCCAGGCCGTGGATCAGGCTATTGACGAGGACGGCCAGCCCCTACGTCGCTTCGTCCTGCTGGGCGAGCCGGGGGCTGGCAAATCCACCGCTCTGCGTAAGCTGGCCCTCCAGGCCGTGCGGGCCCGCCTGGCCGCCCCGGCCGCCCCTTTTCCCCTCTTTATCCGGCTGAGTGAGCACCGCATCGGCTCCCCGGCCGAGTTCCTGGCCGCCGAGTGGCGGCGCACCTACGGCGACGATGCCTGGCAGCAGGTGCTGGAACCCGACCCGGACCGGCCGCACGTCTGGCTCTTTGCCGACGGGCTCAACGAGATGAGCCCCGACGGCTACCACGACCGAGTGGCCACCTGGCGCCGCTTCCTGCACGACGAGCTGCCCGACGGCAACCGCGCCCTGGTGGCCTGCCGCGTGGCCGATTATGGCGACGCCCTGGGCCTGCCCCGCCTGGAAATCCAGCCCCTCGACCCGGAGCGCATCCAGACCTTTTTGCGCAACTATCTGCCCGACCGGGCCGACGACCTGTGGCACGATCTCCTGGCCGACCGCCAGCGCCACGGCGACGAACATTCCCTGTACGGCCTGGCGGCCAACCCCTTCTGGCTGACCATGATCGTGGCCGTGTACGGCGCCGAGGGGCTGCCCGAAGGCCACGCCGACCTGATCGAACGCTTCGTGAAGAGGTGGCTGGAATACGAGGCCGAGCGGCCTGGCGGCCACGCCCTGAGCCCGGAGGGGGCCGAGGCCTTCAAACGGGCCTGGGCCCGGCTGGCCTACCTCCTGCTGGAGTGGGGGCAAAACGTCCCCCAGCCCCTGGGCGACGTCCGGGCCTGGCTGCCGGAACAGGTGGAGGTGGAAGGCAGGCCGATGGCCACGTCCCCCGACGACACCTTGCGCCTGGCCGAGTCGGTCAACCTGGTGATGGTGGAAGGCGAGCCCGGGGCGCGCACCGTGCGCTTTTATCACCAACTGCTGCTGGAGCATTTCGCCGGGCGGGAGATGGCCCGCCGCTTCCTGGCTGGCGAAGATCAGTCCGTCCACTGGCGCATCCCCTGGGAGAACTGGCAGTTCGTGGATAGCGAGTGGGACCCCCTGCCCCCGCCGCCGACCACCGGCTGGGAGGAGGCCACCGCCCTGGCCGCTGCCCGCGCTGCGCCCCTGGCCCCCCACCACGCCGAAGCACTGGCCAGGGCCGTGCTGGCCCATCACCCGCCCCTGGCCGCCCGCTGTTTGCTGGAAGCCGGCCTGGTCTCCCCAAGTTTTGCTCCGGCTGGATTTGTAATCCAGCCGTCTGACCGCCAGATTGAAGAACCAGCAGGAGCGGAAGCCGTTCTTTTACGCCTGCTGGAAATCGTCCAGGGACAGGCCCCGCCGGGGCTCCAGCCCGACCAGGCCCTCAGTCTGCGCCGCGCCTGCGGCCTGGCCCTGGGCCACCTGGGCGACCCGCGCATCTTGCAAGGCGAAAGCTACACCCCCGACGGCGTGCGCTTTATCCAGCCGCAGTGGAGCCAGGTGCTCCGCGCCGGTCCTTTCCTGATGGGCTCCGACCAAGGCGAAGAGGGCGCCTACGACGACGAATACTCGGCCGCCACCGGCTTCCAGCGCCACCGGGTGGACATCCCCTACGATTACCGCATCGGCCTCTACCCCGTCACCAACGCCGAGTACCGCTGTTTTGTAGATGACGGGGGATACGAGAAAGAACGATACTGGCCGACGGAAGCCGCCCGCCGCTGGCTGCACGGCCAGGCCGACCTGGAACCGGTCCTGCGCTGGTGGCGCTATATAGCTGATGCGGTGCGCCGTGACCCCGATCTGCCCGACCGCGCCTTGCGTGAAAAGCGCATCCGTCCCCAGGAGGCCGAAAGCTGGCAGTGGGTGGCTGCAGCCGACGACGAGGAACTGGCCGCAGCCGCCCGGCAGGCCGTGGGCCAGGCCGAGGCCCCTGGCGCTCCCCGCTTTTGGGACGACCGCGCCTACAACAACCCTTTGCAGCCGGTGGTGGGCGTATGCTGGTACGAGGCAGTGGCCTACTGCGCCTGGTTGACGGAGCAAATCGGGAAATCAACAAATCAGCAAATCAGCGTTCGCTTGCCGAGCGAGGCCGAGTGGGAAAAGGCGGCGCGGTGGGATGGGAAGCGCGCCCGCCGCTACCCGTGGGGTGACCGCTGGGATGAGTTCAAATGCAATTCGCTGGAGGGCCGGGTGCTGGCTACCACTTCGGTGGGCATCTACCCCGACGGGGCCAGCTTCTGCGGGGCGCTGGACATGGCCGGCAACGTGTGGGAGTGGACGCGCAGTTTGTGGGGGCCAGGAATTGAGCGGCCGGCTTTTGAGTATCCCTACGATTCTGGAGACGGCCGCGAGGGTGAAGAGTCTGGCGATCTTCGGGTGTTGCGTGGCGGGTCGTGGGACCTCAGTCGACGCAGCGCCCGTTGTGCGTACCGCCGCAGGGGCGAGCCCGGGCCCTGGCTCGACCTCATCGGGTTTCGGGTGGTGGTGGCTCCCGCTTTGTTCTGATTTCTGGGTTTCTGAATTCTGAAGCGCGAGCGAAGCGAGCGCCCCTTTAATCCGCGCGCCTGTCCTGAGCGCAGTCGAAGGGAAGCGCGGTCGCCGCTGGCGGATTTTCATCGCTCCCGTCGGACGCCCCTTGCTCCCGAGGATTTGCAATCCGAGGGCCACCGGGAGGACAGTTTATGCCACGTTGGAAAGTTGACTTTAACCCTGAATCTCTCTATTTCGTCACCACAACCGCCGTGAGAAAGGCTCACCTCTTCCGGCGCGATGTGATAAAGCGCATCCTGGTAGATAGCCTGAGTTATATGCGGACCCAGCGTTGGATAGAGCTGTATGCCTTCGTTGTAATGCCCAATCATCTGCATTTCATCGCCCAGTGCCTACCCGACCATCCGCTGGCTGACACACTGCGCGATTTCAAGAAACACACGGCCAAGCAGATCATCCGACAGTACCAGGCAGAGAGCAACCAGAAAGTCCTGGCTTTTCTGGCCGAAGCCGTGCCTCGACCCCAGAAG
>SOHZ01000129.1 GCA_004377365.1 Anaerolineales bacterium
AGGGTTCGTCGCTTGTTGAGCGCGGAAACGCGGAGGGGCGGAAGGCGCGGAAAGGGGTTCCGCGTATTCCGCGTTTCCGTACTTCCGCGATCCAAGGGTTCGTCGCTTGTTGAGCGCGGAAGCGCGGAGAGACGGAAGGCGCGGAAAGGAGTTCCGCGTATTCCACGTTTCCGTACTTCTGCGATCCAAGAGTTGGCCCTTGACCGGAGCTAAGGGCTGGGGTATAATTTTAATGAGAGTTTGCAGGCATGAGGAGATAGGAGATGTCTACGGTTCTGGAAAAGGTGCGCCGTTTGGAGCAATATATTGAAACGCGGGCTGGTTACGCGGATCGGGTGCTGGAAAGCACTCTTGACAAGATTTTGCAGCGTGAGCACGACCAGTTGCAGAGCCAGATAGCTCGTTTGCGGGATCAATTGGCGGTTTTTGAGGACCGTTACGGTCTCACCACACCCGAGTTCTACGAACGTTTTGAACGAGGCGAGATGGGCGATGACGCGGACTTTTTCGAGTGGTCGGCGACCTGGGAAATGGTTCAGGACCTGCAAGGTGATGATGAGCGAGGATAAAGCCATCACCCTGGGCCACCCCAGCTACGTTTGGCGGGCCGGGCAGGAGCGGCGGCTGGAGATGATCCGCCGCCACGCTCCGTTGGAAGGGGCACGCATCCTGGATGTGGGCTGTGGGCTGGGGATGTACGTGCGGGCTTTCCGCCGTTTCAGCGACCAGGTCTACGGAGTGGACGTGGACCCGGAGAAGGTGGCCCAGGCCAGCCAGGAACTGCCCCACATCCAGACCGCTCCCGCTGAGGAACTGCCCTTCGCCGACGGCCTTTTCGACGTGGTTCTGCTCCACGAAGTCCTGGAGCACGTGGACGACGACCGCCAGGCCGTGCGTGAGACCCATCGGGTGACAAAAGCCGGCGGACGCATCGTCGTCTTTGCCCCCAATCGCCTCTGGCCCTGGGAGACCCACGGCGTCTTCTGGCGAGGCCAATATCGCTTTGGCAACGTCCCTCTGGTCAACTATTTGCCCAACCTGCTGCGGAACAAGCTGGCCGGTCACGTGCGGGTCTACACCAGGCGCGGCCTGCGCCGCCTTTTCCACGGCCTGCCCGCGCGCATCCTTCATCACAGCACCATCTACCCCGGCTTTGACAACCTGGCCGTCCGCCGCCTGGCGCTGGCCCGCCTGGTGCGCGGGGTGGCCTACACCTTTGAGAGAATGCCCCTGCTGCGCTCCTGTGGCCTCTCCCACTTCCTCGTTGTGCAGAGAGACTTGTCCTGAGCAAAGTCGAAGGGATGAACTTGCGCATTTTCCCCTTTTCTGCTAACATACTTCGTGAGATAGATCCTTGTCTCAGGAGATGATGAATAGATGAACCTCAGCCAGAAGATACTGATTCGACGGCGCCGACGCCGCCGTCGGCGCGCGAATAATGATGGACGCAGCCTCCTGGTGCGTTTGCTCATCGGCACGGTGACGATGGTCATCCTCAGCACTGTCCTGGTTGCTATATCGGGTGTCGGTGCAGTGGCTGGCGCCTACGCCTATTACGCCAAGGACCTGCCCGACCCGGAGGCCATTGAGACCGAGCAGGAAGAGTTCGAGACCACCAAGATCTACGACCGCACCGGCCAACACCTCCTCTACGAGGTCTTTGACCCGCGCTGGGGCGACCGTACCATTGTGCCGCTGGATCAGATCCCTCTCCACGTACGCCAGGCCACCATTGCTCTCGAAGATGCAAGCTTCTATGAGAACCCAGGCGTCAACCTGCGGGGTATCACCCGCGCCGCCTGGTCCAACCTGTCCCGTGAGATCGAAAGCAAATTGGGCTTTCGCCTGCCCTATTCCAGCACCCCTGGTGGTGGCAGTTCCATCACCGTGCAGTTGGTCAAGAATGTCTTGATCCCCCCGGAGGAACGCACACAAAAGCTGTACTCGCGCAAGATCAAAGAGGCTATCCTGGCTCTGGAGATATCGCGCCGCTACCCTGGCCGACAGGGCAAGGACAAGATCCTGAAGTGGTACCTCAACTACAACTATTATGGCAACTTTGCCTACGGCATTGAGGCCGCGTCCAATGTCTATTTCGACAAGCATGTGCAAGAGCTGACTCTGGCCGAAGCGGCCATGTTGGCCGCCTTGCCGCAGTTCCCAGCCTTCAATCCCATTGACGCCCCCGAGGAGGCGCGGGAGCGCCAACATCTCGTCCTGGACGCCATGTTGCGTGAGGGCTACGTCACCGCAGAGGAAACTGTGGAGGCCAAGTACAAAGAACTGAAAGTCCGTAGCTCCATCGGAGACCGGTTCGACATCAAAGCCCCTCACTTCTCTGTCTACGTGACCAAGCTGCTGGAAGAGGAGTTAGGTCCCGAGTTGCTCTATCGCGGTGGGCTCAAGGTCTATACTACCTTGGATCTGGAGATGCAAACTCTGGCCGAGGAGATTGCCCGCGAGAGGATCGAGGAGTTACAGGAGCCTTTTCTGAATAAAGAGGGGGAGGAGGAAGATCGCAACGTCTCCAACGCTGCTCTGGTGTCCATAAACCCCAAGACCGGGGAAATCCTGGCCATGGTGGGCAGTCTCGATTACTGGAACAAAGAGATTGACGGCAACGTAAACGTCGCCCTGGCCGAGCGCCAACCTGGTTCCTCCTTCAAGCCCTTCACCTATGTGACTGCTTTCTCTCAGGGGTATACATCGGCCACCATGATCATGGACGTGCGTACCTGTCCCAATCCCATGGACCCGTCCTGGTGCCCGGAGAACTATCCCGATAGAGAGGGCGTGCGCAAGTATCACGGAGCCCAACGGATGCGTCTGGCCCTGGCCCGGTCCTACAACATCCCCGCCGTCAAGGTCCTGGACATGGCTGGGATAGGCAACGTGATCAAGACCGCTCACCGCATGGGCATCAACACCCTGGATCGGGATTTGGACTACTATGGGTTGAGCCTCACTCTGGGCGGTGGCGAGGTGCGGCTTCTGGATATGGCCTACGCTTTCAGTGTCTTTGCCAATGGCGGCGTGATGGCTGGCCAGCCTGTGCCCACCGAGAAGCAGCGCCCTGGCTACCGTGAACTGGACCCAGCGGCTATCTTGATGGTCCAGGACGCCGATGGCAACGTGTTGAAACAGTATACTGCCCCTCAGGTCAAAGAAGTCTTGAGCCCGCAGTTGGCCTATCTTCTCAACAGTGTCCTCTCCGACAACAATGCCCGTATCGCTGCCTTTGGTCAGAACAACGAGCTATACATCGAGGGGCGACCTGTGGCCGCCAAGACCGGCACCACCGAGAACTGGCGTGACGCCTGGACCATTGGCTTCACCCCACAATTGGTCACCGGTGTTTGGGTGGGGAACTCGGACAATGAACCCATGAACCGCGTGCCCGGTTCCCTGGGTGCGGCTCCTATTTGGCACGACTTTATGGAAAAAGTCCTGGAGCCCTTGCTGGTGGAGAACTTTGGCCGTCCCCCTGGCATCGTGGAGGAGTTGGTCTGTCCGGTGTCGGGCAAGCTGCCTACAGAGCACTGTCCTCCGCCGGTCAAGGAAGTCTTCATCGAGGGCACAGAACCCAACGGTTACTGTGAGGTCCACCAGGCTTTTCGCGTTAACAAGGAGACGGGCAAGCTGGCCACCGTCTACACTCCTCCGGAACTGGTGGAGGAGCGGGTCTATGAGATCTACCCGCCCGAGGCTGCCGACTGGGTCCGTGAGGCCGATATCCCCCAGCCTCCTACTGAATACGACAGTGTCTATGGGCCCGATTTGATGGCGGGGGATGTAGCCCTCATCCAACCGCCGCCCTACGCCTACATCAGCGGGGGGACAGTCATCGTCGGCAACGCCAAATCGCCTGACTTTCAGCTCTGGCGGCTGGAGTACGGTGAGGGTCTCAACCCATCAGCCTGGATCCAGATTGGCGGCGATCACTATGACCAACGAGATAACGCCTCCCTGGATTATTGGGATGTGAGCGAACTCGATGGCCTGTATACCCTGCAACTGCGCGTCGTCGAGAACAGCCAAAACTACAAAGATGCCACCATCCAGGTCACTGTAGACAACATCTCTCCTACAGTGGAACTGGTCCACCCTCCTGATGGTAAAGTCTACGTCATGGAAGACGACGAGTACGTCAACATCAAAGCCGATGCTATAGATAACGTCTCTATGGACCGGGTGGAGTATTATCTGGACGACCAACTCATAGACACCAGCACGGTGGTTCCTTACAACCAGAAGTGGGTGATCGTCATGTCCGATACTATTCCCATCGAAGGCTTTGCCATCACCAGCACGGTCCCCATCACCAACCCAGATGGTACGATTGGAGAGCAGGTCATTACCTACACCCAGGTCACCACCAACACCTTCCCTCTCGTGAGACCTGACGGTGTCATCACCGAGGCCATCAATTACACCCAGGTCTTCTCGGGCGGCATGAGCATCATCTCCAACACTTTGGGCTATACCGAGACCCACCTGTTCCACGTGGTGGCCTACGACGCTGCTGGCAACTCGGTGGAGAGCAACAAAGTGCAGATATTTGTGGTTCATGAGGAAGAGGAGAAGGAAGAAGGGGAAGCTGAGCCGACAGCTATGATGGTGGGACGAGAGGTGGCGTATTTGGGGGAAGAGGATACGAGAGGCAGGAGGAGGTTTACTTTTAGCAGGGGCTAGTATGATATTTACTGACTACGTAATCTGCAGCCCTAGGGCAATTGCATTTATATCCAGACTCGCCCCAAATTGTCATTCTGAGGAGTGGAGCGACGAAGAATCTCGTTCTCTTAATACAAAAACGAGATTCTTCGCTCCCTGCGGTCGCTCAGAATGACAAATTGGCAAGGCACCAAGATAAATGCGATTGCCCTGTCTGCAGCCCCCTCCACCGCAAGGTGAAGGGGCTTGCTTTTCGACAAAGACACGGCGGGCATAAAGGAGACAGTTTGGCGAAGTTCTTTCGCCCTTATCAAACGGCG
>SOHZ01000492.1 GCA_004377365.1 Anaerolineales bacterium
CCTCCTCCGGCTGGCTCAACACCCACATCACGGCGTCGAAGGCTATTTGCTTGCGCTGGGACTCGTCTCGGGTGTAAGGTTCACCGGTGACGTCGCTGAGACGAACGTAACCAGGCTGCACGGTGGAGAAGGCGTAGGCTCCCAGGGACACCCACTCGTCATAGCATCGGGACTGATCCACCGTGACCACGTCCACTCCCCGCCGGTGCACGATCTGGTAGCGAGCACTGCGGGTCGTGGCGTACCGGCGCGGCACAAAGGCAAAGGCTTCGTACAGTCCAGCCTGGGACAGCCTGGGCCGCCACACAGCCCAGCAGTCCTCCCCCTGCTCCTCGCTGACGGTCCAGGTCCAGTAGGTATGTCCCCGATATCCATACTTGGCCTCGTGCCAGTACTTGGACTCGGAGCGGATGAATACCTCTTCCGCATCGTCTACTGTGATCTCTAGCCTTTCAGCGCCAGGACGGTGGCTCTTGATGAAATGGGTGGGATCAGCGTAGGCCCGCAGCATCTCATCTCGCGCCAGGCCCCATTTGTTGGCGGGCAGAGATTTGAGCCGGATCTCAAAGTGCAAGTGGGCGGGATAGCGATCTCCAGCTCCCTTGCCGATGGTACCGATCTGCTCGCCCCGCCGCACCACCTGGCCTTCCTCGACGAAACACTCCTGCAAATGGGCATACTGGGACCACACTTTGCTGCCCTCGGACAGATGGTGCTCAATGAGCACGATGTTGCCCCAGGCGCGGAAACTGTCCACGGTCACCACCAGACCGTGGGCTATGGCGAACACGGGAGCCCCCAGGTCAGAATCGCCACCTCGCAGGTCGTTCCAATCCTCTCCGGGGTGCCAGGCTTTGAAACGCTCGTAATACTCTTGCTCGGCCAGGCCGGCCGCCACATAGTAGTCCTTTGCGTCGGGTTTGCCCACTGGGAAGTCGAATCCATCGGTGATTGGGATCTCTTGCTTGCTCATCGTGCTCACTCCTTTCGTATGTGTTGAGAGCGATTGATAAAGTTAATGAATCGAATCCATACAAGTCTATTATATCACGGTCTAACCCTAATGGTCAATACCCAATATCAACGCCCCTCAGTTCGCGCCAGCGAGAGGCTGAGGGGCGTTATCGTTCTTGCAAGCTGGCAGTTTGATTTTCAGGGCTATCCGGCGTCCTTACGCTCTGCTCAGAATCCCCGTCAGGCAGCCCATGCCGCCAGCGGCCTTTAGCAACTCTCCGATTTCCAGTTCCTGGCAAGAGATACCTGCCGCCTCGTAGGTTGCTCTGGTCAATGGGCAACCAGCCGGCATCAGCACGTGCCGTGGCCCCAACGTCACAAAGTTGAGGGCCATGCCCTGCCGGGCTTCCGCTTCGTCTGGGAGCCACAGCACCTCATAACCTCGCTCTCGCACGGCCTCTACCGCCCGGTAGGGCACTCGGCCTGGCCAGGCCACCGCCAGGTCACGGTCAGGGAAATTCAGCACTCCCAGGAGGTGCATGGCTCCGTAGGGCAACCCTACGCGGATCACCTCCACTCCCATCTCCCTGAGCAGGCTCTCTACCTGCGCTGCCCCTTCGGCGTTGGTTCTCAACCCCGTAGTCAGAAGCACTGTCTCCTCATCCACCCACAGGGCATCAGCCCCTTCGAAAGTCCCGCTTCCCCGCACACTGCGCAGGATCGGCAGGCCCAGCTCGGCCAGGCGCCAGGCAACGTGGCGCTCCTCACCAGCGCGAACGGTGGACGCGGGCCGCGCCAGAATGGCTCCCTCCGGCGTGGGGAAGAAAAGGTCGCGGACAAAGAGGATATTGGGGGGTGGGGTGGTGCTCGGCTCCAGGTAGTGGACAGCCACCCCGGCGAGACGATAGGCCTCGGCCAGAGCGTCGTGAGCGCGACGCATGGCAGCCGGGTCTACAGGGGCCAGCATCTGTGCTGCGTCAGGGTCAGCCAGCCCCTCGACCTCCCCACCCGGCCGGTGGAGTAAGACCACTTGAAGAGGCCCCCACTCGGAGGCCACCCCCCAGGGTCCCCAGATGTCGCCCATCTCCTGGCGCAGGCTGGTGGTACGAGGTGACCAGCCCGTCCCGCCATAGGCAGCGGCGAACGGCGAAAGAGTTTTCATCGGACCTCCTCTACAGTATCAAAGCCTGGCGAAGGTTTTTGGAACCTTCGCCAGGCTCTCTTACGGCGCATAACGGAAAGGATGCCGGGCAGCTTCTTTCTCGTTGAGCAACTCTTCCAAAGTAGGGCGTCTCTCGATGGCCTTGCGGATGGCCCCACGCATGGCCTTGTAGTTGTTGATCTTGACGCGGCGACGGATGGCGGCCGCCGGGTGGACAAACACGTTGGCAATGAGGCAGATTTGATCCAGGAGGCCCTCCGGTAAAAAGCCCTGCTGGATGCTGTGCTCAATGGCCAGGTTCACGCCGGCCGCCGCGTCCTCGTACACCAACCGAGACGCTTTCCCGGTGCGGATGGTGACCGTAGGCACCAGCATGGTGCGCGGCCTCTCGTTGATGATCTTCAACTCATGGCCGGGTCGTGGCTCACCCAGGGCCCGCTCGATGGCCTTGCCCACCGGGCCGTCTTCGAGGCCCAGCAGCAGGTCAACGTGGGCGATCTCGGAGAAAGGCGGGCCGGCAAAGCCCTCCCCTACGCACAGCGTCAGGTCACCGATAGTGGGGGGCGTGGCCGGTGTGGCAGCGTAATCGCTCGTCACCCCACCGCCCACGGAAAAGGTCACCGGTCGGCGGCCGATCTTGCCCAGGTCCTCCAATTGGGTGCGCAGGTCCTCCCGATCCTCCCGCTCGAAAGCGCCGCCAGGCATGATGGGGTGGCGGGAGTGGCTCATGGACAGGCCCATCATGCGCAGGCCCTCTTTCACCGCTTGCGTGCCACCTTTGCGCACGACCAGGCGCGTCAGAATCTGGATGTCCTTTTGGCGCTGGCGGGCTGTTTCCAGATCGCCCCGCTGCACAGCGCTGTAGATTTCCTGCCAGATGCCGGGGATCAGGTTGGCGCTGGCCAGGATGGCCCCGTCGGCGCCAGCGCCCAACGCCGCCATCACCACCTCGTCGTGACCGCAGAAGATGCCAATCAGATCACGGATCTTCTCGAACAGGGCCCCCATGAAGGGTAGATCGCCGGAGGAATCCTTGATGCCCACCACGTTGTCCAGGTAGGCCATCCCCTCAGCAGTCCACCACTTGAAATGCGTCCCTGCGCACTGGGGGATGTTGTAGAGGATGATGGGCAGGCCCACCTCGTTCACCTTCTCGTAGTGCTCGTAGACCTCATTGAAGGTGGGTTTGAGGTAAAAGGGAGCGACCACCAAGGCCGCCGTCGCTCCGGCGTCTTTGGCCCAGGCCGTGAGACGCACCGTGTCGCGGGTGTTGGGGCAACCCGTGCCAGCCACCACCGGCACCCTGCCCCCCACCTCGTCTATGGCGATCTCGATGACCTTTTGCTTCTCTGCTTCTGAGAGATAGACGAACTCGCCCGTGGTGCCCACCGGCACCACCCCGTCCACGTGGGGCAGCACGTAGCGGATCAGAGCGCGGTAGGCCACCCCGTCAATCTCATCGTCTTCGGTGAAAGGTGTCACCAAAGCTGGGAATATACCTTTGAACCAATTGGGTTTCTTGGACATGGGACCTCCTTAATATGATAACTTCTATCAAGCTCCAAGTGTCGAATTCTACGGAGCAACCAGTTCATGGACTAGATCTGGCTCCTGATACACACTGGCAAAGGTCAATCCTTCTTGGATCATTCGCTGGCACAACAGCTTGAACAGGTACCCTTTGAACGAAAGATTGACCTGCCTGTGTTGCCTGGCCTCTTGACTGCCAGCAGGCATTCGAAAAACTCCCAGACCCTCGGGAATGCGAGCCGAAAAGCCTTGGCCAACGAAGAAGAATTGCTTTATGCCCGTGTCCACAGTCAAGGGGAGCGGTTCCAGTGCCCACAGGTACTCCTTACCCAAAAGGTAGAAGATCAGATCAAATCCCTGAACGAGCTTTTCTATGTCTCGACGGATACCCAATTTGTGCGAACGGGCGATGACGCCCCTACGCTTCATACTCCGGAAGGTGCATTCGTAAGGGATAATAAGCTGGCCGGGCTGAAGGACGCCATAGCCAGCGGAAAGGATGACCAGAGACACAGACTCATGGCCCAGCTTGTTCCAGACAAGCTCCAAACCCTCCCGTACATGCAAGTGATGCTGACCGGTGTACATCTCAATAGCACGAAGCTTATAAGCGTGCAGTTCTTGCTCCTTCTGCATGCGCCGGACAGGGTCATCCAGGTCAGGGCAATCAGGCTGCCCAGGGGGAGCATACCGCTTGCGTTTGGTGCAAGAGCTGATAACCAGAGCTTTCACGTATCTCCCTTTACATGTCTTTAAGCGAGACCAGCTTGTGTCATCTTCCCTTATGAGATGAGGTGGTGCTAAATGGCAACGAATAGCGCTCTTGGACGGAGCCAGCTTCTCACACTTGACAAATGTGCGCATCTCGGCTATGATTTAATCAGTAGACCACCAGAGGTCGAAATCCGCCGCGACGCGCCAGCCAAGTAGGCCATTGTAGTCGAACGGTATTGGCAGCTAAGAAATGCCAGGGTGGCGGTCTGGCCTGGTGGTCTCTTTTATTTCCCTCTCCCAGGTCACCAGTGCCCTTCTCCGTCTCACTCTTATATCCCTCTCGCCCTCAAAGAAAAAGCTGATTACCTCGTGTTCTCTTTTCTTTCGCTTTATCTCCACAATCAACGACAGGTATCTTTTGTCATACTGCTGCGAGAAAATGAAGCGGAGTGCTCTGGGAAACCTACTCTTGCCCACCACGTCTGGATGTTCAAGAACAGAGGGCATTAGTGCTGTTTCACACAACCAACCTGGACTTTTAGATCGCCGAATGGAACTCGACGTCTGAAGCTGAGAAGGCCCCTCAGGGCCTAATTTCAGCGCCTGAGGGCGCTTTTCAACTTCAGACAGGGATTTCCAATCCTCGGCCCCCAGTAGCGATAGGGCAAGAAAGTCAAGGTCTGTTTTGTGAAAAGGCATTAGGTCTTCATAGTCCTTCATTTCCCTATGCCTGGCCATGTAATGGTTATAGCGATAGCCAGTCAAAATCACATAGCGGGAATGTCGCCGCAGGTCAATTGCGCCCCCCAGATATCGAGGGTTGATCCGGCCCACATAGAACACTGAACTGTCATCCTTTTTGAGCTCGCTGATCGTCTTGACATACTTCCCATACGGCTTGTAGCCCTTGCGGCGCACTAAGCTCTCCTTGTTTCCCCCGTTAGCCAAAGCCGTAATTTCCCCAGACTCTCTCTCAAATCGGCTTCGCTGTTGTTCTCGATGATGACGCAACCGTCGAAGCCGATCTCATCAAGTTTGCGCAACAGGGCCTCATGGTCGAGCTCGCCCTGACCCAGGGGCAGGTGGTCGCGCGCCCGCTTTCCCCGATCAGAGGGGAGCACAGCATCGTGCAGATGGATCTCCCTCACCCACTCCCCGTGTCTCTCCAAGAAAGCCAGCTCACCGCCGCCCTGCCAGGCCAGGTGGCCCACGTCCAGACAGATGCCGCTCCCGTATCGTTCCAGCAGAGGCACCGCCAGATCGAAAGGCAGGGTTTCCAGATTCTCCACGCACAAGGCCCAGGGCTCGACAAAGGCGCATATCTCAGCCAGGCTGCGGTCGGCCTGCTGCAGCACTCCCGTCAGCAGGTTCCGCTGCAGGACTTTGTCAGTGATGATATGGGTGATCTGAGCGGTGGTGGAACCCCACAGGTGCAGCACAAAAGTCTCCACCTGAAAAGGTCGCGCTAGCTCCACGGCACGGCGGACGGACTCTACACTAGCCTGGCGGATGAGATCATTCAGGCTGGTCAGGTCCAGCCAGAGGAAAGGCAGGTGTATGGTACAGGCAAAGCCCAATTCCCTCTGAAGCGCAGCCACCCGGCGGTAGAAGGCGGCGTCCATCACCTGGGGATAAAGCAGGCCAAAGTCCAGGGACAACTCTACTACCTGCAAGTTGAACTCTTCCACCAGCCGACGCATAGCCTGGAAATGACATTCCCGCTCCTTCTCCGGTTGCCGGGGATCCACCATCCAGCCGGTGAAAGGGATCACCGTCGAGCCAAGCTTTAACTTTTCGTTCATGGCCCCTCAGCCATCTCAAAGACCCCTCGAATCGCGGCATCCATGGCCTCGTAGACGTTGTGATGCAGCGCGTGGCGATCCAGGGCCTTGGGGTCCACCGTGGCCAGGACGACCATCACCTCATCGTCCATGGCCGACACGGGGATGACGTCGTTCTCCAGGTTGTCCACGATGGCTTTGGCCACAGCCGACTGGGTGGGCCCATAAATCATGTTGGCCTGGCGCAGATTCTTCTGCTCCAGCGTGGGCAGGATAAGAGTAGGCGGACGCACCGTCAGGTTGGGTTCCAGGATAGTGGTCAGTGCTTCGCGGCGGTGGAGGGGATAGGTCAGTTGAAAGGCGTACGCTTCTCCCAGCGGGCCGCCCTTCGGCCCGGCGATGAGGTCGAGTTGCACCCACTCTGGTTCCTCCCCAGCCGCTCCGCTGCCCAACCGCAGTCCTGCCTGACGGATAGTCTCCGGCGATAATTCTAAATCGCCGAACCGCTCTTCCAACGGGCTTGTTGGGAATTGGAAACTGGGAATGGGGAATTGAACCTTGCCCAGCTTTTCCAACTCCATTTGGATCTCAGCCCTGGTCTCGTGGATCAGCGCTCCGCCCGTCCGTTTGAGGGGACGTCGTGGGCCACCGACCTTGACACCCATCATGTTCAGGGCCGCCTTGACGGCCACTCCGCCCCCGTGCCGGCAAAAGATGCGGGCCAGCTTCTGCACACTGCGCTGCAACTCACGGGCCGTGGTCAGGTCTCCTTCCTGCACAGCTTTAAAAACCTGTTGCCAGACTTTGGGGAAGACCTGGGCCGAGGCCAGGATCATGCCCGTGCAGCCTCCAGCCAGAGCTGGCAAGACCACTTCGTCGTGACCGACAAAGACATCAATGCGGCCCTGGGTCATCTCCAGGACTTCCATGGTGTAGGTCAGATTGCCCGAGGAGTCCTTGAGGCCAACAATGTTGGGAATGTCGGAGAGGTCCTCAATGACGGTGCGAGGCAGATAGCGGTCCACTGTCTGCGGGATATTGTACATGACGATAGGGATATCCACGGCCCTGGCGATCTCGTAGAAGTGCTGGTAGACACCCTTGTCCGAAGGGTGGAGGAAATAGGGAGTGACCACCAGACAGGCGTTGGCCCCGGCCTCCTTGGCATTGCGCGCCAACTCGATGGCCTGGCGGGTGCCAGCCGCCCCTGTGCCAGCGATGACCGGCTTAGCTCCGGTGAGCCCAGCCGAACCGCCCCCCGCTTCCTCGACGGCAACTCTTACGATGCGCTTCTGCTCCTCCACGGAGAGGTAGGGGAACTCGCCAGTGGTACCGCAGGGCACCAGGCCGTCCACATGGGCCAGGACGTGGCGAATCAAATTGCGGTAAGCTTTTTCGTCGAACTCTTCGTCTTTGGTGAAAGGCGTGACCAGAGCGGGGAAAACGCCCTTCAGCCAGGGTACTTTGACAGGCATCTTTGCCCTCCTATCAATTTTTATTGAACTTCCAACGGTCTCGGTCAGCAGGGTGAGAGAGGCAATCGTCCAATTTCGGATTGCGAAAAAGAGTAGAACAGGCTATAATTCAGGCGTAGAGCGGCGTTTCCCCTTGTTGTCACTCTTTCATTTCTGTGATATAATCTAGCTGACTTGTAGGCTTAACTTTTTCGAACAAGGAGATGATGAGCGATGATGCCGCCATTGACAGCCCAGATCAGCAGGGACGAGGTAGGAGTGACCCTCTACTGTCCTGAGCTGAACATCTACACCTGTGGCAAGACGGAGCAAGAGGCCAGAGGGAAATTCATCAACGCCATCTTTGAATATTGGCATTTCTTGCAGGCTCATGATTTTAAGAACGAGTTACCCTACAAAGAGCACCTGGAGCTTCTGACCAACGAGGTGCTGCCTGTTTTAGCCAGTGCCTCTCTGCGTAGTTCCCACCGCCCGCCGTCATTCATTGACAAGCTGGTGAAACTGCTCAGTCGAAGAGAGGAATCATGGGACGCCGACGTATTTGGAAGCCTCGTCAAGTCATCCGCGCCTTGAGAAGGCTGGGCTTCACCCAGGACAGGAAGCGAGGCAAAGGCGACCACATCTGGTTCTACAAGCAGGTGATCTGCCTCGGCAGTGAGAAGCATACCATCACCACTATGATCGATCCAGGCGTTGACGACATTCCCCACAGCACTATGGGCTACATCCTCGATGCTCTTGCCCTCGATGACGAGAGGTTTTACAAAGCGTACAAGGGCAAGTACACCGAGGAGATGTACGAAGAGTATCTCCTGACCGTCCCCAAGAAGCGTCTGTTGCCTCCTGCGATGCGCAGATGATCCCTTTCTCCCACTAAAGGAAGACGGTAGTCTCCCTGTTAAGTGTTGTTGGCCAACGAACCTTCCCGAAAGCTCTTGGACACGACAAATCAGCCAGGAATTCGCCGGTAGAGCGCCAACTTTGCCTGCTGGCGCACCTTTGCAGCTTTCGGGAAGGTCAACAACACTCAAGAGGGGGACCACCAGGAAGACCTCTCAGCCCTTAAGCGTTTTATGCTCTCGCCCGCTCGCCTCTTCTACGGCTTTGGAATCGCCAAATCCTCCGCCCCCAACTCTGACATGGTGGCCTCGGGAAAGTTTTCTTGAATGACCTCGTGGATGATCTGGGCGTACTTTACTTTCACCCGAGCCCAGTTGGCCAGCATCCCCTCGTCCACCCACGGCTTGTAGAGAGCCCCTGGGCCAGCGGCGCAAGCCGGACCAGGTTCGATCTTGAAGTAGCACGGCGCACAGACGCGGGCCATCTCCGGGCCATCGTAGATGCGGATATACCCACCGAAGGACTCGGTGAGGATGATGTGCAGGTCCAGCGGGATGTCAACAGCCTGGCGGATAGAGGCAAACTGGGGCAAGCTGAGGTCGGCTACCGGATTGAAAGTACCCGCCCCCAACATCTGCAAGACCTTGCCCCCCGCAGCCGAGGCGTGACCGGCATAGATGGAGACCTTGAAGATCACGTCCTGGGGGATATCGCCGTTTTTCCTCATCTCGTTGAGCAGCCACAAGAGCCCCTCGTCTATCACCAGAAAGCCCCGGAAGCCGATGTCTATACAGGTCATGATGTCGGTGATGACCTGGCGCAACTGGTCGGACCCGCGGAAGCGCAGGCCCGAGAGCCCACCCTCGGGGGTGACGAGCTGCCGCCCCGTGTCCCAGGCTGAGCGCGGGCCGGGAGTGAGGATGACTTCGGATTCCACATCGGCGGCCATCTGAGCGAAATCCTTGAGCTCCGCCTTGTCCAAAAGAGTAGCGCCCATGACCACCGAGATGAGGCGATGGATGGGCACCTTACGCTTCTGCATCTCGTCAATGAGCGCCTCCAACACCTTGGGTCGCTCCACACCGGAAATCTCCATGCGGTACCAGGCCCCGTCGGGGAAGCGCTTGGGGCTGGTAGGCAGATCGTAGGCATCCCTCCCAGGGATACCGACCTTTTCCATGGCCTTGGCCACTTTTTGCATCTCCATTGATGTCCCTCCTTATGTCAATAATAGTCGTCGAGGTCGGTCCTTCCGGCCTCGCTAATGAGAGCCCGGGCAACGCAGGCAATCGTTGAACCCTTGAGAAGGTTTGGCAGCAGCCTGTGGCGCAATAGTGCCGCAACCTTCGCAAGAGTGGCTGAACGCTTCTCGTCCTCAGCCGCGAGCTACCTGACTTTGAGGTCGGCCAAAGGGCAATTGTTGACGCTCCGCAGCGTATTCAATACCGCTCTGCAAATTCCTCAGGGTGACGACTGCTCCCAGGTCTACCCCCAAAATGACCAGTGTCTGCGCAATCTCCGGTCTGATACCAGTCAGCACCACCTGGCAACCCATCAACTCAGCCGCCTGAACGGCTCGCATCAACGAGTTCACAACCGCTGTATCAACAGTCGGCACGCCTGTGATGTCAATGATAGCGATCTTGACCCGACGCTGGCTGATACCCTCCAGGAGATCGGTGGTGATTCGCTTGGCTCGACGGGAGTCAATGCTACCCACCAGGGGCAGGGCTACTGTGTCCTCAAAGATAGGGATCACCGGCGTTGACAGCTCTTCCACCAGAGCTAACAGGCGTGCTTGCTCAGCAGTATGCTCCTCCAACTCTGCCAGCATCTGGGCCTGGCGCTGGCTTGCCTCTTGAAGCTCATCTGCCCGCTGGCGCGACTCCTGTAGGGCTTGCTTCAACCCGCTGGTGGCCAGCCAACTCAGGAAGGCCACCAGAAAGAAGATCATGGTGTAGAAAAGGCCACCGACAATCAGTACGGCAATTTCTGGTATATCCAAAGGGGTAATCAACTGCCTTCGGATCAACAGGTTGAGGACTATATATAGGACTCCCCCCCCAAAAGCCACAGCGTAAGCGGCTCTAGGGTCAAGGACCATCCCCATCAGGATGATGAGCACCACAAGGGTAATGGCAGCCCAGGGGAAGGTGGCTGGCATAAAGAGGGTGATACCGCCAATGCTAAGGGTAGAGTAGACGGCGAAGAGAAAAGCACCAGCTCCCAGATAACCCCGCTGCGCCAGCCAGCGTGCTATCAAAATCACAGGGGCCACTGAGAACAAGAGACCGAAGGATACGGCGACCTGCCATGGTCTGGAGGGAAGGGCGAAGTAAGCCACGACATAGGCAAGGGAAGCCACCGCGGCAATACACGCCGAAACCAGAGCAACGTCAACAAAGAGCGCCCGGCGACGTTTCCGATCCTCGTCAATGAGAGAGATAGTGATAGGTTCAGGGGATGGTGCAGTTTCCTCCCCAGTTGGTAGGTCAGAGTTGGCTTCATACGTCATGTTGGCCTCCCTATCTGGGGGTAAGGGGGTAGGGGCATGTAAGATGCCCATCGCTACTTGCTGACCTTGGCCCAGTCGTCGAGAAAACGCTGGACGCCCACATCGGTCAGGGGATGTTTGATGGCTTGCATCAGCACCTTGTAAGGCACGGTGGCAATATCCGCGCCGGCCAGAGCCGCTTCGGTGATGTGCATCGGATGGCGGATGCTGGCAGCAATGATCTCAGTCTCGATGCCATAGGCAGAGAATATTTCCGCCGAGTCGGCCACAACCTGCATCCCATCGTTGCCCACATCGTCCAAGCGGCCAACGAAAGGTGAAACGTAGCTGGCCCCCGCCAGAGCAGCCAGGAGAGCCTGGTTAGCCGAGAAGACCAAGGTGGCGTTGACGCGCCCCCCCCACAGGCTGGCCAGCTCACGAGCTTTGTCAATAGGGGTATCACACTGGCCAAACCAGGAGCAGCCCTGACAGAGAGTCTCCGGATCAACTTCCAGCTTGGAAATAACATTTATTGCTTTCAGTCCCTCAGGGATGATAGGCACCTTGATGACCACATGAGGAGACCATTGAGCGATGCGCCTGGCCTCTTCGACCATGCCCTCGGCTTCCAGGCTGACCACCTCAGCGCTGATAGGCCCTTGCACGATGTAGCAGATCTCCTGCGTGACCCCCTGGTAGTCGCCACGACCAGCGCGCATCATCAGACTGGGGTTGGTTGTCACCCCACTGATGACCCCCCAGGAAGCTGCTTCTTTGATTTCTTCGATCTTTGCGGTGTCGAGATAGAGCTCCATTTGATGTACCTCCTCAGGTATTTGTACTGTAACCGTTAAGGAGGGAGGAGTTATAGCTCCTCCCCCAGAGCATCCCGAGGTTTGTTCCCAATCTTCCACAGAGAAAGGCATCTGGTCGGGAGTCATTTCGTGAGTCGCTGCACTCATCAAATCATGCTGCTATTATAGCACACCCTTGTTAGCGTAACGTTAGAAAAACATTAGAACTTGGTTTGAAATTTGCCCTGGACTCTGGCGAACCTTAATTATGGTCAAGCTAACCACCACTACTTCTTCAGCGTTTCCTGGATTCACCCTCCGCTATGACACCTCTCCTTCACTGCAGCGATAAAATCGCGAAAGAGGGGATGCGGGCAATTGGGGCGGGACTTGAACTCTGGATGAAACTGAGTGCCCACCATCCAGGGGTGATCGCCCACCTCCACAATCTCCACCAAGCGCCTGTCGGGGGAGAGACCGGAGAGTATCAGACCAGCCTGAGCCAGGATGTCCCGATAAGCGTTGTTGAACTCGAAGCGGTGGCGGTGGCGCTCGTTCACCATCTCTTGACCATAGGCAGCCGCAGCCCTGGTGCCGGGCACCAGATGACAGGGGTAGATACCCAAGCGCATGGTGCCCCCCATAGCGGACATGGCCTGCTGTTCCGGCATCAAGTCAATGACCGGGTACTTGGTGACCATATCGAACTCGGTGGAATTAGGCTCATCGCTGTTTAGGGCATGGCGGGCCAACTCGATGACCATGACCTGCATGCCCAAACAGAGACCCAGATAAGGCACCTTGTTTTCGCGCGCGTAACGAGCAGCTACGATCTTACCCTCGATGCCCCGGTAGCCAAAGCCGCCAGGCACCACGATGCCATCCACCTGAGCCAGTTGCTCCAGACCTCGCCCTTTCTCCAGGTCCTCAGAACTGACCCAGTGGATATCAATATCACTTTTATGGTACAACCCAGCGTGGTCGAGGGCCTCGCGGACGCTCATATAAGCGTCTACAAGCTCCACGTATTTACCCACCACGCCGACTTTCAACTGCTCTTTGGGGCGTTTGATCTCTTCCACCAATTCACGCCAGGCCGTGAGGTCAGGTTCTTGACCCGACAGACTCAACCGCTCCACAATGAACTCTCCCAGGCCGGCTTCTTCCAGGATGAGAGGCACCTCATAGATCGTGTCAACGGTAGACAGAGGGATAACCGCCTGGGGCTCCACATCACAGAAGAGAGCGATCTTGTCTTTGAGGGCGTCGTCCACAGGGTGATCGGAGCGGCAGACGATGACATCGGGCTGGATGCCGATGCTCCTGAGTTCCTTGACGCTGTGCTGAGTGGGCTTGGTCTTCAGTTCACCGGTGGGGACGATGTAGGGAAGGAGGGTGAGGTGGATGTAGAGGACGTTCTCACGGCCTATGTCCTTGCGCATCTGGCGAATGGCCTCCAGGAAAGGCAAGCCCTCAATGTCACCCACCGTGCCTCCCACCTCCACGATGACCACTTTGGCTCCGCTTTCCTCAGCCACCAGGCGGATGCGCCGTTTGATCTCATTGGTCACGTGAGGGATGACCTGAATAGTGCCACCCAGATAATCGCCTCTTCGCTCCTTGGCAATGACTTCGGAATAAATCTGGCCAGCAGTGACATTGGAGGCTTTGGTCAGGTTCTCACTAGTGAAGCGTTCGTAGTGACCCAGGTCCAGGTCGGTTTCGGCTCCGTCGTCCGTCACAAAGATTTCTCCGTGCTGATAGGGATTCATGGTCCCAGGGTCAACGTTGAGATAGGGATCCAGTTTTTGAATGGAGACGGAAAGGCCACGGCTTCGTAGGATGCGGCCGATGGACGCCACCGTGACCCCTTTACCTATTGAGGAGACCACTCCCCCGGTGCAGAAAAGGTATTTTGTCACTGTTACCCGCTTCTCTGGTTTCCATAAGATAGGGGACGTGGAAAAAATAGAATGTCCCGCAACGCCTTTGCTATTTTAGCAGATAATGGCTTATTTGTCCACTGTCTCCAACTATACAATCCAACTTTTTTCTGCTATAATAACGCGTGGGGTAGATCTCTGCCCTGATTGGATCCTTGGAGGTTTCGTGCAGCGTATCATTAGAGCCATTGGACCATATTTCCTCATTGTCCTGAGTTGCCTGACCCTGGGCTTTGGCCCCCCAGTCCTGACCGACTCAGACCTGGGAGGGGTACGTCTCTATCCCCATCAAATCGAGGCCATCGCCGCCCTGGCCATGCCGGAAGTGACGGCCCAGGCGGCCATCGTCAGCGATATGGCCTCGGGCCAGATACTGGCCGAGAAGAACGCCCACCAACGATTGGCCCCGGCCAGCACCACCAAACTAGCCACAGCCCTGGTAGCTTTGCAGAGAGGGCAATTGGAGGAGCAGGTGATAGTCCATGAATCAGCCCTGATTGGAGGGGCAAAGATGGGACTTTCGCCCAGCCAGACAGTCACTCTGGAAGAACTCCTCTACGGCCTGCTGCTGCGCTCAGGCAACGACGCGGCCACGGCTATCGCCCAACACATCGGCGGCTCAGTGGACGGCTTCGTAGAGATGATGAACCAGGAAGCGGAAAACCTGGGGCTCACCGCTACTCATTTCGCCAACCCCCACGGCCTCGACGCTCCCGACCACTACTCCAGTGCCTACGATCTCATGATAATGGCCCGCCAGGCTTTGGCTGACCCCACCTTTGCCGAAATCGTCAGCACCCAGCAGTACACCTTCCGTGGGCGCCGCCTGAACAACCGCAATGAGCTGTTGGGAAACTATCGGGGGGCTGATGGAGTCAAGACGGGCACGACCGCCGGGGCGGGAGAATGTCTAGTGGCCTCGGCCACCCGCGACGGACATCAGGTCCTGGTCGTGATCCTGGGCAGCGAGGACCGCTACGGAGACGCTTTAACTCTCCTCGACTATTACTTTGACAACTATGCCTGGTACTCTCTGGAGATAGGCTCTGGCCCCTTGAATCGCTTCCAGGATAGTGAGGGCCTCTGGCGTACCTTTGGCTTGCAAGACAAGGCCGAGGTCTTCCTGCCCCGCTGGCAGGGGGCGCTCCTACGCTGTTTCCGACAAGTCAATGAGGAGCGTGCCGTGGAGGCACCAGAACCGGTGGGGATGGCCTTTTTCTACGCGGGACCTTGGCCACAGGCCCAATTACCTCTCTACATCATGGAGGACTATGTACCAAAATAATGTCATTCTGAGCCGCAGCGTAGCGGAGGCGAAGAATCTCGTTGTCGCTTTGCTTCTCAGAATGGCAGGTTATCAAATCAGTGTGGCGGAGGACTAGGTGGAGCGGTTGCAGAAAGTTTTGGCCCAAGCTGGGGTGGCCTCGCGGCGGGCCTGTGAGGAATTGATCCGGCAGGGACGTGTGCAAGTCAACGGGCAGGTGGTCACAGAACTGGGTACCAAGGTTGATCCCAACCTGGACGAAATCAGCGTTGATGGGACGTCCATTTCCGGCCCTGCGGAAAAGGTCTACCTGATCCTCAATAAACCACCTGGCTATATTTCCACCGTCCATGACCCCCGGGGACGGCCCACGGTACTGGACTTGATCCCCCGTCAAGGACGGCTTTACCCGGTGGGACGCCTCGACGCGGAAAGCGAAGGACTGTTGTTGCTGACGAACGATGGCCGGCTGACCCATCGTCTGACCCATCCTCGCTACGAGCACGAGAAAGAGTATCTGGCGCTGGTGAAGGGACGTCCCAAAGGTGCAACCCTATCCCAGTTGCGCCGGGGAGTGGATTTGGAAGAGGGCCGGACCGCGCCCGCCAAAGTGAGGAGAGTGAGCCGGAAGGAGGGGTTGGAAACCCTGCCGGGCACCACCTGGCTGCGGATAGTGGTCCGTGAGGGCCGAAAGCGGCAGATTCGCCGCATGTGCGCGGCGGTCAGACACCCAATTCAGCGCCTCATTCGGGTGCGCATGGGGCCCATTGAGTTAGGGGACTTGCCTGTGGGACGACACCGCTCTCTCTCGGCGAAAGAAGTTCGGCGCTTGCGGCTCCCCTGGCCTGGAAAGAGTAAGCAGGGCAAACATTGACCAAGCCATCTACCATTTCTATGGACGGGCCGGCTGCTGCAGGCAAGAGCACTATTGCCGAGTTGCTGGCAGAGCAGTTGGGCTACACTTATTTTGACACCGGAGTGATGTATCGGGCCGTTACCTGGGTTGCTCTGGAACGCGGTCTGGACATCGCTGACGAGGAAACGATCACTGCTCTAGCAGAGAAAATCAAAATTGACGTCACCCGGCCCACCGTAGATGATGGTCGCCAGTATACCGTCTATGCCGATGGCACCGATGTGACGTGGCAGATTCGACGCCCGGAGGTGGATGCCAACGTCTCGCCCGTCTCGGCCTACCCCGGGGTGCGGGCTGCTCTGACCGTTCAGCAGCGGCGCATCGGTCAGCGGGGACGGATCGTCATGGTGGGCAGGGACATCGGCACAGTGGTCCTGCCCGACGCCAACCTGAAAATCTATCTCGATGCCTCAGTGGAAGAAAGAGCTCGCCGCCGCTACCTGGAGGTGCGCGAGAGGGGGCAGCCAGCCGAGTACGAAGAGATCCTGGAAACAATGCGCCGTCGCGATAAGATTGACAGCGAGCGAGAGGCTGCCCCTCTGCGGCCAGCCGACGATGCCATCATCGTTGACACCGACGGGCTGAGCATCGAACAAGTCCTGGCGAAAGTGGAGGACTTGGTACGAGGCAAGGACAGATGATCAATAGATAGGAGAATTCGCTGGAGTGCGGACGCCAGTCCGCCTTTACGAGGCCTGAAGCAGGCTTGCGCCTGTACTCCGGATCCCAAATTCTCGAGGACGGATGATCTTTCACCACTGTTGCACCACTGTTGCGGTACAGGCGGTGCAGGCGGTACAGGCAAGGAGGAGAAGAAGGATGTTCACTCATCGCCTTCTGAATGCCATTCTCAGGATATTGTTCAAATTGCTCCTCAACCTCGAGGTGGTGGGCCTGGAGAACGTACCTCTTGAGGGGCCTCTGGTTTTGATGATCAATCACACCGATCTTATTGATCCGGCGATGGCGGGCGGGGTGATGCCACGCGAGGTGGTAGCCATGGCCAAGATCGAGAGCTTTCGTGATCCTATTCTGGGCATTATTGTCCGTCTCTACGGCGCTTTTCCGGTGCGGCGGGGCGAAATGGATCTGGGAGCTTTACGGCAGGCCCTGGAGGTGCTGCGTAATGGCGAGGTACTGCTCATGGCCCCGGAGGGCACCCGCAGCAAGGAATGTCGCCTGCAGCCGGGCTATGATGGGATGACCTTCATTGCCCTTCGCGCCAATGCACCTATCTTGCCAATGGCTATTACCGGGACGAACGCCTTTAGCTCCAATCTGAAGAGGCTACGCCGCACCGATGTCAATATCGTCATCGGTAAGCCTTTCCGTTTTCGGCCGAGCGCAGAGAAGGTCAGACGGGACGTCCTCCACCAGATGACCGAAGAAGCCATGTATCAACTGGCGGCTATCCTGCCGCCGGAATACCGGGGCGTATACAGCGACCTGGATTCGGCAACGAAACGGTTCCTGGTTTTCGAGGGATAGGGATAGGGATAGAGATAAGAGATCGGAGATAGGGGACAAGGGATTCCCCTTTTTGCTTATGGGAGATGTGCCGTGGGCAAGAGTGGCTACGGGGTGATAGCGGCGGTTGCTGAGGGAAGCATCGCTGAGAGGGAAGGTGTGCGACCGGGTGATCAGATAGTCTCTATCAACGGTCACGTCCTGCGCGATGTCATTGACTACCGCTTCTACGGGGCCGAAG
>SOHZ01000015.1 GCA_004377365.1 Anaerolineales bacterium
ATTATACTCGCATTCTCTCTACAAAGCCACTTAACACCTTGCTACCTATGAGCGAGTCTTTTTAGTCTCTCTGGATGATCTCGTAGAGCAGCGGCGGGGCCTGGACGGGTTCCTCACTCCAGGTGCAGGCCGCTAGTAACCTCTCTGTGGCCTGAGCTAACTTGTGGCCATTGTTGGCGTGGATGGTCAGCAGAGGCTCACCGCGCTTGACATAATCACCGACTTTGGCTCGCAAGACCACCCCTACGGCGTGGTCAACGGGGTCGCCCTTCTTGGCCCGGCCAGCGCCCAGCAGCATGGCTGTCAGGCCTACCTCCATGGCATCCACACCAGCCACGTAGCCAGCGCGAGGCGCGGGGACATCCTGGACGACGGCTGCCTGGGGCAGGCGCGATGGATCATCCACGGCGGCCAAATCCCCACCCTGGGCTGATATCCATTCCCTGAATTTGGCCAGGGCCCGGCCAGAATGTAGGGCTTCCAGCAGGGTGGCCCGTGCTTCCTCAGCGTCGTGCGCTTTGCCTCCCAGGATCAGCATCTGCCCGGCTACGCTCAGGCAATGTTCCAGAAAGTCCTGGGGGCCGTGGCCGTGTAAGGTGTCCAGGGCCTCCTTGAGTTCCAGGGCATTGCCCACCGCTCGCCCCAGGGGCTGATTCATATCGGAGAGGACAGCCCTGACTTGGCGGTCTACCCCCTGGCCGATTTCCACCATGAGGCAGGCCAGGGCGGTGGCTTCCTCTTTCGTTTTCATGAACGCGCCACGGCCCACTTTCACGTCCAGGACGATGGCGCTGGCCCCTGAGGCAATCTTTTTGCTCATGATGGACGAGGCGATGAGGGGCAGGCAGGAGACGGTGGCCGTCACGTCCCGCAGGGCGTACAGTTTGCCGTCGGCCGGGGCCAGGTCGGCTGTCTGTCCGCAGACCACCAGGCCCGCCGTTCGCAATTGGGCCAAAAATTCGGCGGTGGTGATGTCGGCCTGGAAGCCAGGGATGGATTCCAGCTTGTCCAGGGTGCCGCCGGAGAAGCTGAGGGCCCGCCCGGACATCTTGCCCACCGGCAGACCTGTAGAGGCCACCAGGGGAGCCACGGCTAGGGTCGTCTTGTCGCCCACCCCGCCAGTGGAGTGTTTGTCCACCACCAGGGGGGCGATCTCATCTAGGTCCAGCATCTGGCCGGAGCAGGCCATGGCCATGGTCAGGTCAATGGTCTCCTGCCGGCTCATCCCCTGGAGGTAGATGGTCATCAGCCAGGCTGCGGCCTGATAGTCGGGAATCTCATCTTGGATGAAGCCCTGAATAAAAGAGTCAATCTCTGCGGCGGACAGTTCTCCGCCGTCGCGTTTTTTGGCGATGATGTCAACGGCGCGCATGGAATACCTCATGGATGCAGGATGTAAGATACGGGATTCAGGGTAGGCACACTGCCTCTACGGCGATCTCGAAATCCGGCAGTACTTCGGAGCGGACAGTTTCCCCCGGTTCGTAGCGGTTGAGGAGGGTGAAGCTGTGGCCATGCAGGGCAAAGACCTCGATGGTGCGTCGCTCCAGGTCAACGATCCAGTACTCCCGCACCCCGGCCCGGGCGTAGAGGCGAAACTTGGTTCGGCGGTCGTCCAACCAATTGCTGGGCGACAGCACCTCGATGGTCAGGTCCGGCGGGCCTTCGATGAACTCTTCCTTGACGATGTCCAGCCGGTCGCTGGCGATGAACAGGACGTCGGGTTGCACCGGGCTGGCCAGCCCATGTAGAAGCACGTCAATAGGAGCCGTGTACACTTTCCCCAGCTTTTTGGACCGTGCGAATTGACTCATAGCCGTGGCCAGGTTGATCGTTGCTTCCTGATGTTTGGGTCGGGGTGCCGGTGCCATGTGTAGTTCTCCTTCGATGACCTCATATCGCCAGCCATCGTCGGGCAGGCGTTTGTAATCCTCGTAGGTCCACTGGCCCTGGGGTGGCCATTTCTCTTCAGCCAGCCGGGGGCTGATGGCTGTTTCAACTACCACGGGCGTTGCTCCTTTCTGACCGGTTCCGCACCACTTCGACGATAGAGGCCGGGCCATTCAATACCAGCACCAGTTCGTTGAGCACTTCTCGGCCCAACAACAGCTCGTTTTCTGTCTCGTTCAGGATGAGCTCTACAAATTCTACGGTATAGCCATTCACGTTCACGTCGGCCGGATATGTCCTCGTCACTTCGGGTTGGCCGCGAAACCCTTGCACCAGCACGCGACTGAATGGAGTCAGGCCGAGTTCCGCTGCGAGGCGACGGGGGATGACGGTCATATCGGCTCCGGTATCCACTTTGGCTGGCAGAGGAGCTGTTGCCTGGTCGCTGAAGGGATTGGCGACGACGATCTCAATGATGGGAAACGGAGGCCAGTAGCTCTGGTCGTAGGTGTGTTGGCTCATTTCAGTCCTCGGCGCGGCGGGGTGAACGGAGGTGGATGGTGCGTATTGGCTCGTCCGTCACTTGTTGAAAAAAGATCGGTGCTGGCCCATAACGTTCGTATACCCGCCGGGCCAGGTTTTTTTTGTCCAGGTCGCTGTCCACTACCTGCCCGCCGTACACGGCCACAAACTGCCCGCGATAGCGGGATAAGAGTTGCCGGTGCATCCGTTCAAAAGCACGGCTCTCCGCTTCAAAGCTGGCCTGCCATTGTTCTTGCAGGTAACGTTCGACGGCGGCCGTGATCAGTTCGTCTACGGCTACCCCTTCCCTTTGAGCTACCTTTTGCGCCTGTTCCAGCATCTTGCTGGGTAAGGCAATGGTCATTTCACTCCTCCTTGTTCTGTCGGAACCACGCTTACATGGTACCATTTTGTGGCCGATTTGTCTAACATTGATTGTAGGGCAAGATGGCATCTTGCCCCTGCTGGTTACTGGCCGCTTAGCTCATTGATGGTTTGTTGGGCAGCGGCGGCGTGATCGGTCAGGTTGACGGCCAGGCACTTGTCGCGGCATTGTTCCAGGGCGGCAATGGCGTAGGCCAGCGGGACCGCCGTGGGAGGCGGGGCTTCGTCGTGAGCGCTCAGCCGAACGGTCGGCGTCGGGGCCTCGGTGGGGATGGGTTGGGGGGAAACGCTTTCGGGCGTAGCCGTGGGCTCCTCGACCGGGCTTGGCCGCTGGGGCAGGCAAGCCAGCAGCAAGGTGATCAATAGCAACAGGGGAAAGTAAAGCTGGGTTTTCATGGAGCAATCCTCCTCAACATGTTTGTCAAGACCTGACAGGTTTAGCAAAACCTGTCAGGTCTGGCTGACGGCTGGCCTTGAACTCTTCTGCACTATAGACGCTGTCGGAATGCGAAAGGTTCCCTCCATTGATTATACCACGCTCTGGGTCGAGAAGCAACAAGCGGCGACTGCGGTTCGACTTGTAATGAAACGAGCCCCCGTGAGAAACGATTTCCTCACGGGGCTCTTTGGACGGGGGTGGCACACCCCCTTTGAGCTTGACTCGGTGGAGCACAATAGAGCAGGCCTCCACCTTTGAGGAAAGGTGGAGGCCTGGGTTAGTTGCTCTTGCAGACTGCAGCCAGGAGCTGGAGTGCGGGGCCTGCTTGCTAGAACAAGCTCTGCACGAAGGCCACCACACGGGTCACCAGGTTTTGCAGGGCTTCCATCGCTCTGGCCAAGAAGCCCTCCAATCCCTTGGGTGCTTCGCTGTCGGCAGGCTGCTGAGGATTGGCGTCCGGGACCTGGTCGGCAGATACTTCGACTGTCGAGACTTCAATGGCAGCGGATGTGGCGGTGTATCCAGGGGGATCACTAGCCGAGTACGTGATGGGCAGCGACGTGGTGACTGTCGCACACTTGTCGTGCGGGCGGATGTCCCCTCCCTCAGTCTGCCAGTCCAGTTGATCCCACTGACCGACACTGCCGACGCAGCTTATTTCAGAACCGTTGCTGATCGCCATGGCGCCGACCGACGCGCTTAGACCACCATCTGCTGTCACCGAGGCGCTGCCGGTGTACTCGTTCCAACCGTTGTAGAAGATCGTCTGCGGTGTGCTGGTCGGCTCTAGCTGTCCGCTGGGCTTGAATTCCGTGCCGACCTTGACCTGTAGCGTGCGATTTCCACCCACCGGGATCGCGCCCACCGACCAAGTCAGGGACTCGTGGACCATCCCATTGTTGGGATCAGGAGGTGGTGAGATCGTGACATTGCCGGGGTCATCCGTTCCGAAGGGTTGCGCCTCGTGGCTGAAGGAGTCTTGCACTTGAACCCCTGTCAGCTCCGCGCCACCACAGTTCTCGACCGTGATCTCTACGAGGAAGTAGAAGAGATTCTCCGTATTGGGTGTGCCGGATGGACCAATGTCGCGCATCACAGCGACCGGAATGATCCCATCGGTCAGGAACAGATTATCTGAGGTGCGACGGGGACCATTGATCGTCTTGGTCAGGTTGAGGCAAGGCCCTTCGCAGGCATCTCCAGTACCATCTTGGTCGCTGTCTTCCTGGCCAGGGTTGGCGGTCTCGGGGCAGTTGTCGCAAACGTCGCCCACATTGTCCCCGTCCGTGTCCATCTGGCCGGCGTTGGGGGTGGTGGGGCAGTTGTCGCATACGTCGCCCACGCCGTCCGCGTCCCCGTCAGCCTGGTCGGCGTTGGGGGTGGTGGGGCAGTTGTCGCAGGCGTCGCCTACACCGTCCCCGTCGCCGTCCGCCTGGTCGGCGTTGGGAGTGTTGACGCAGTTGTCCTCATCGTCACACACGCCATCCTCGTCTGCGTCGTCGCATGCAAAGCACTCGGACCAATCAACAGCGCCCTCCAGGTCCCAGGATGTATCGCCAGCACTAAACTGCGCTGCAATCCAGGGGCCAACGTTACCATTCTCATGTATGCGGAACGAGATGTTGGTATCGGGCGGCACGTGCATGACGTCGCCGAGATTGAATGTGCCAACGCCCGAGACTTCAACCTGGGGCGGATTGCTGATCACACACAAGCCAATTTGCACCGTGGCGAATTCCAGCGTCCA
>SOHZ01000440.1 GCA_004377365.1 Anaerolineales bacterium
AAACCGTCCGGTTGGTCCCCCACCCCCGGCCCCTCCCCCGATTTCGGGGGAGGGGAGTCGCCCTTCAGAATGTTTTCCACCGATTGGCGGGCCAGGCTGCTCTTGCCCTCGCCGCCAAAGCCGATGAGGCCGGTCACACGGCGGTCGGGGTCGGCCCAGTCGCGGGTGATGGCTTGCAGCAATTCCTCCCGCCCCACCCATTCCTCCAGCGGCGCCGGGGCATTGTTCCAGGCGAGGCCCAGGTCGGGCGCTACCGCCGCCCGCGCCGCCTCGACGTCGGTTTTGGGTTGGGGCGCGGCGCGTTTCGGGTACGGTTCGTCCTGCAATTCCAGACCGAGCGGTTCCAGGCTCAGGACGCGCGCGTTGACGGCCCAGGCGGTATCACGGTCTTGAAGGGAGCGGTCTGGCGGGAGCCAGAACTCGGAGACAATGCCCACGACGAGGTTGCGTTCCATGTCCAGCACTGCCGCGCCGCTCATGCCCTGGTTGATCTGTTTGGACTCCAGTTGCACCGGGTCAGCCTGCAAGGAAAACCCCTCCGGGCATTCTACACAGCCCAGGATCACCCCGTGGGCGTGCCCGGCGATGTACTTCTCCAGGCGGCGATAGCCGTAGCTGCGAAAGCCGTGGCCGTCTGAGGCTTCCGCCGTCCCCAGTACGGGGATCTGCTCCGGGGCCAGTGGCGACGGTTCACCGACCAATTGCAGCAACACCACGTCGTCATCGTGCTGGGGGAAGCAGCACGCCACCGTCGCTCGCCGCGCCTTTTCCTCGCCGCCGCGCGCCTGGGGAAAGTAGACGCCCACTTCCGCGCCGTCTGCCTGGCGGGGGTGCGCCCCCAACGCCGCCTCTACGACGTGGGCGCAGGTCACGACCTGCCCGTCCATCGTCACGGCAATGCCCGTGCCGACGATGGTCTCATCGGATGGGCGACGGATCTGCACGGTAAAGTCGCGTAGATTTTGGAGTCGAACGTTAGTGAGTTCGTTGCTCATCTTTTGTCTCTTTACACTCCCAGGTCAACTGGACGTTGATGTTTCCTTCCGTCCCGGCGTTGGCGATGAGTGCGACCGACTCTGCTCGGACCATTCTATCAACTCTCGTCCTTCCAGGGAGATTTTCCTCCCCAGACCCTGGGCTGAAAGCGCCAGGAGACAGGCCTCGGCGTACTTGGACATCTGTTGTGGGCGATGGGGCTGAAGCGTTTCGCTGGTGTTCACCCTTCTTCCTCCTGAGCGCCGGTGTCCGACCCTTCAGCGACTAGTTCCTGGAAACGCGGGTCGTCGCGGATGAGGTCAAAGTCTGGGTCCCGTTGCGCCAAGTCCCGCATCTCCGGCGCTTTCTCTAACGCCCGCGCCAGCCATTCCAACGCTTCGTCTGTGTTTCCGGCGATGGCTTCGATGCACGCTTTGTTATAGTCGCTCTCATTTGCCATCAATTCACGGGCCAGCCGGATGTGCTCCGCGTACTCCGCCTCATGGCCGAGCTTGCGACAGGCGGCTGCAAACGATGCTTGAAACACGGCGTTCCTGGGATTGAGTTCGATGGCCCGCTGGTACTCTGCCACAGCCTCCTCATAGCGGCCCAGGGCACGGTAGACAGTGCCCAGGCCGTGGTGGGGTGTGGCGTACTGCGAGTCGAGTTCAATGGCCCGCTGGTACTCTGCCACAGCCTCCTCGTGGCGACCCAGGCTGGCGTAGAGGGTGCCCAGGTCACGGTGAGGGTAGGCGTACTGCGGGTCGAGTTCAATGGCCCGCTGGAACTCTACTACCGCCTCCTCGTGGCGGCCCAGGTCGACGTAGACGGTGCCCAGGCCGTGGTGGGGAAGGGCGTCCTTCGGGTCAAGGTCGATGGCATTCTGGTATTCGGCGATGGCCTCCTCATGGCGGCTCAGGTCGGCGTAGACATTGCCCAGACAATTATGGTGCGATCCGTCATTGCGTTCGAGCTCAATGGCTTTTTGAAACTCGGCAATGGCTAAGTCCATCTGTCCTTGATCTTGGTAGATGTGTCCTAGGCCGTGATGCGGACCGGCGTACTGCGGGTCGAGTTCAATGGCATACTGGAACTCTGCGACCGCCTCCTCGTAGCGACCCAGGTCGCGGTAGACATTGCCCAGGTCATTGTGAGGGTGGACATATTGCGGATCGAGTTCAATGGCCTGCCTGTACTCGGCGATGGCCTCCTTGTAGCGACCCAGATCGTGGTAGACGTTGCCCAGGCCATGGTGCACTTTGGCACCTTTGTCGGGTAGTGCACCGATTTCAAGCGCCCGCTGGTAATGAGCGATGGCTTCCTCATGCCAGTCCAGGTCACTATACACGTTGCCCAGACTGTTATGACACCAGGCTTCCAGGCGTGTGTTATCTGTGCGCTGCGCCCCCTCCAGTGCGGCGCGGAATGACTCCTCCGCCCGTTCGTACTGGCGGTTGGCCCAGTACAACCCGCCCAACGTGTACTGCAACTCAGCTCGCGCCGCCAGGGTCTCGTCCCCCTCGGGCAGGTCGGCCAGCAGCGCCTCCCGCAGGGCGACCTTAGCTTCAGCATCCTCGCGTAGTGTGCGTTCTTCCAAACCCCACCAGGCCAGCCCATGGGCCATTTCGGCGGCCCGGCCTGGCTCCGGCACCTCGACAAACTCCACCACCCGGTGGCGGAAGGCCCAAAAGTCCGGCGCCTCGCGGGCAATGTCCACCGCCTCGCTCTCCGTCAGCCAGAACACGGCCTGCAGCCGCTGGTCCACGAAATACTCACGGCGGATGTTCAGCGCTCGCAGGGCCGTTTTGCCACCCCATTGCAGGCCGCTGACGAAGAAGATGGTTCCATTTCGCTGAGGGTGCTCGGCCAAGCGTGAAGGAATGTCAGCGTCCGCTTCGCCACCTACTCTCACCCATGCCACCTGTTGCCCGCCTTCGCGCAGTTGTGCCTCCAGCGCCGCCGCCGCGTCATTCATCACATACATCGAGCTGTACACCGCCAACAGAATGGAGGGCCGGTCCCAGCGGATGGCCAGTTTCAACTCACGAGCCAGCCGATCCACCCGGTCGGTCAGGGGCTCAAACACTGCCGTCTGCTTCGTCATTTCACACGTCCTCGTCTAGCAACTCGATCAACACCGGGTGCACGTCGCACCAGTTTTCTTTGTTGCGGTACTCCAACACAGCCAGCATCTGCAGCAGCGGGCTCAGCTTGTCTGGCTGGCTCAGGCGATTGTGCTGGCACACCTGCCGTAGGATATCGCGCTGCTCGTCGGTCAGAATACGCCGGTACTCGTTGCGGATCTCAGCTCCGGCCCAGTCCACGTCTTCGACTTCTATGCGGTCCCGCCCGGCAGCCAGCGCCCGGCCCACGGCGATGCGCATCACCCGGCACATCTCGCGGAACACGCCTCCACCGGCGCGGATGGCCGCATCCAGTGCCTCGGGCGCGATCAACTCGGGTTCCATCCGCTTGTGGACAAACATGCGTATCGTCCGGTAGCCCTCCGTGTCACGCTCGTCTGGCTGGCCCGCCGGATGCAGCTTGACGTTGGGCAGAAAGATGGCCCGGTCACGGATGGCCTCAAACTCTGGGCTGTAGAACAGGGGGCTAGAAACGGTATAGACGATGGCACACACCGGTTGCAGCATCACCTCACGGTGCTCGTAGAAGATGGCCCGTGCCAGTTTCAGGTCGGGCTTGTCCAGGTCGTCTATCAACACCAGCGGCTGCCGCCTCTCCTGGTTCTGGATGGCCGTCGTAATCAGGTTGACGACGTTGACCAACTCGGTCACGCTATGCTCAAATACTTGTCGCAACTGCGTCCGTGTGGCTGGCTCCAGCTTGACCTTGAGTGCTGCTTCAGCGAAAAAGGCACTGAGCTTACCCGCGATTTCACTTTCGGCCAGACGTGAGGTGATGGTCACTTCTTCCTCCACTCGCCCACGCCAGGTGTCCAGTTCCTTCAGCAGTTGGCTGGGCAGCCGGCCGCCTTGGTCCTTGTACTCACGGAACAATCGCCCGCCGATGGAGAACAGTACGTCTCGGTAATCCAGGTTGTTGACGTCGGCCTCGTCTTTGATGGTAAAGTGCACCGGCCAGTACTTGGCCTGGATGTCCGGGTTGGCGGCCACACGGCGTAGTTCGGTGGATTTGCCGCAGCCGCGGTGGCCGGAGAAGAAGAACTTGGGCGGCTGGGTAGGCAGCGAAGGGAGCAGCAATGCCTGTTCCAGTGAGGCCACCGGATTGCCTGGCCGGTCCACGTAGAAAGGGTTGGGCCGCCCGTCGGGCATCACTTCCAGAGGCAGGTTCAGGTCAAAGTTCAGCCAGGTGTGCTCAAGTTCCTTCGCCGTGATATATTCAAAGTCCATGTTTCGCCTCCTCATGCTTCAGACCTTGCTCCCGCAGGAACACCTCCATCCGCGCCACGAACCGGTCGGCGTCGGCCAGAAGGTGGCGCGCCTCTTCGGGCTCTGGCCAGGAATTGGGCTCGTGGTCATTGGTCTGCCGGTACTTGAACAGTTGCTTGTAAATGTCTCTGTGCTCTTCTTCGATCAGCCCTGGCTTGACCAGGAACTCACTGAGAGAAGCTTGCACCCCGGAGTGTTTGCCTCGCACCACGTTGATGGCATACAGAGCAGCGGTCAGGGCGTAGAAACAGGCGTAGTAGGCGCGGGAAAGGGCGATGTCCAGAAAATCGTCTTCTTGCAGGGTGTGAACGGCTTGCAGGTTGTGGTCCGCCTGCTCAAGGTAGAAGGTGATGGTTTCCTTGGTCGCTTCATCCATCGTACGCCGCTCTCCTTCCGGGAAATGCAGGGGGTTCTCTCGCTGCTCTATCTCGGCTTGCTGAGGATCCCAAAGCTCGACGCCATCCCGCCGCAGGTTCACGTACAAGGGGAACCGAAGTCGCTGATAGCGGCGGTACTTTGCTTCCGACATGGTCAGGGTGAAGAACACGACGTCGTCCCTGGGAGTGAGACTGTCCACCATCGCTTTGTCCTGTTCCTCAGCCGTCACCACCAGCAAATCCACGTCAGATTCGGCGTCGTGGTCGCCCCGCGCCCTGGAGCCAAAGAGCACCACCCGCTGCACCCGGTCGCCACACTCGGTCTCCAACTGCTCCAGGAAACGGACCAAGCTCTTTCGCTCCCGGTCGGTCAGATATGGAACGTGCTCTTCTGTGAGCACTCTATCCGCTCTCGCTTTGCCCTTCTCCATGTTTCGCCGGGCCGCCTTTTCCCTCGCCACTCGTTGCCTCGTTGGCTTTTTCCGCCTCAGCCACGTCCCGCTCCACGTCCACCGCAGCGGTGGCGATGGCCCAACTAACCAGCCCCCAGGTGCCGCCAGAGATGATAATGGCCATGATGAGCGAGCGGGCGGTGAGCGGGGCGGTGGCAGAGCCCTTGATCAGTCCCGCTACGGCCATCACGATGGCCAATCCGCCAAAGAAGAGGCCGATCTTTACCGGGCCGCTGAGACGATTCCAGATGTCCTTTACCATTGTTTCCTCCTCTTCCAACTTTTAACTTCCAACTTCCAATTTCTAACTTATAACCTCCGCCAGAGCTTACTTGCCAACTCTTGCGATTTGGCGCAGATCTCTTCCTCGTCCAGGGTCAAAAGCTCTTTGTTCCTCATCAGCACCTGACCGCCGACGATAGTCGTGTCCACCCCCGTGCCGTCCACGCCAAAGATGATATGCCAGGGAAAGTTGCCCTCGGTCAAAGGCGTGGTGGGCACGTAATCCACCAGGATGACGTCGGCCAGTGCCCCCACGGAGAGCTCACCCAACGGGCCGGGGAGAAAAAGCTCGGCCGTGCGAGCGTTGTGGGCAAAGGCCATCTGCATGACCTGGTCGGCGCCCATCACCCGTGGGTCGCTTTTGCTGAGTTTGTGCACCAGGTAGGCAGCATGCATTTCGGTAAACATGTTGTTGGAAAAGCCGTCATTGCCCAGACCCACCTCGATGCCACGCTTGAGCATGGTCAATACGTCGGCTGTGCCCACGGCGTTGTTCATGTTAGAGCGGGGGTTGTGCACCACCCGCGTGCCCGTCTCGCGCAGGTTGTCTATCTCGTAGGCGTCCACGTGCACACAATGGGCGGCAATGGTTTTGGGCCCCAGGATGCCAAGCTTGTTCAGCCGTTCCACCACCCGCAGGCCAGACTTTTTGAGGCTGTCATTGACGTCAGCCTTGTCCTCGGCCACGTGGATGTGGAAGCCAATGTCCAGGACTTTGGCCACACCCATACACTCCTCCACGGTCTCATTGGACAGGGTCAACGAAGCGTGCAGGCCAAAGGTGCCAGCCAGCAGTGGGTCCGCCCTCTTTCGGGCCTCAGCGATAAAACGGCCGTTTTCGGTGATGCCGGCCCTGGCCTTGTCCAGCCCATCGCGGTCGGTGACTTCGTAGCACAGGCAGGCCCGCACCCCAGCCTGCAGGGCGGCCTCGGCAATGATGTCCAGCGAGCCAGCGATGACGTTGGGCGAGGCGTGGTGGTCAATAAGGGTGGTCGTGCCGTGGCGGATGGCGTCAATCAGGCACACCAGGGCACTGTAGCGGACGTCGTCCGACCAGAGGGCTTTGTCCAGCCGCCACCACAGCCCCTCCAGGATCTCGGGAAAGTTCTGGGGTGCTTTGCCGGGGATGGCCATGCCTCGGGCGAAAGCGCCGTAGAAATGGGTGTGGGCACAGATCAGCCCGGGCATGATCAACTTGCCCTGGGCGTCCAGTCGCTCTTCATCGGGGTATCTGGCGACAAGCTCCGCCGTCGGCCCCAGATCGGCGATGCGCTCGCCTTTGATGAGGACTGCGCCGTCCGTTATGACGGCATTGGCCTGGCCAAAGGTAATGACAGTCCCGCCTGTGATTAGCATTTGTTTCTCCTTTCAACGTAATCCTCCAGCACCAGCACATCGAGCTCGTTGACCCGTTTGAGTCCAGCGTCGTTGGTGACGAAGGCCTGAGCGCCGTTCAAGAGGGCAGCAGCCACGTGGATGGCATCTGGAGTCTTGAGGCCATAAGCCACTCGCAGGTCTGACATTTTCTCCATCACTTGCATGTCCGCATCGTGCAGGGCTAGATTCGGGAATTCGCTAAAGATGTGACGATAGCGCAAGATCATCTCTCGATTCCCCACTTTCTTAACACCTGTTAGTACCTCTCCGGCTACCAGAACCGAGATCACCGCTGAAACTTTCCCCGCCTGGATGTGCGCAAAGAGAACCTTGGTTATCGGACCAAAATGAGGCTTCTTCTCAAAGTGATAGATAAAGCTCATGGCATCAAGCCCTATGACCCCATAGGCATTTAGGGCCGTGCGAAATTCATCTACTCCCATGAGGCCCGCTCCTCTGCGAGGAACTTGTCGCCTCCCCCCAGAGCTTCCCAGATTTCTTCTCCCAGACCATACATGTATTCACTGTAGTCCTTTGGCTTGGGGAACATGCGCAGGCTATCGCCTTCCAACACGAAGAAGACCGTATCGCCAGCTTCGAGCCCCAGGGCCTGCCTGATCTCCTTGGGAATGACCATCTGACCACGGCTGCTCAGTCTGGCAGTAGCAGTTTTCATCTTACTCTACCTCCATGTGTCTTAACGGCTGCCATTCATTTTTACATTATAGCATAGGATAAGAAAAAGTTCAAGGGATTCCCTCTCAGAGGGTGTTTGAAAATTCAACATACTCTGTCATTGCGAGGAGCGGAGCGACGAAGCAATCCCCTTCCAGGGTGGAGATTGCTTCGCTTCGCTCGCAATGACACACTTCAATGGCACAAACAACGGCCTAGCCTGCCATTTTTCAGACACGCTCTCATATCCTACAATAACCGTTATTCGCTATCCGCTAAACGTACCACAGCAGGCGATTGCCCTCAATCTTGAACACGATTTCGCCTCGGTTGTGCAGGTGGCTCAGGTGCGAATAGATCGTAGGATGGAGGAGAAAGAACCCCTGGACCTTGCGTAGTTGAAGGCCAAGGTGCTCGCAGACGGCGACTATGACGTCGCTGGCTTCGGCCGGCTGCCGGGAGAGGTAATCTACGATAAAAGCTAGTGTCTCCTCGACCCGTCCGCGATTCAACTCGACCAGTTCGCTGATATCGCGCCGTAAGTCACCGTGAGCCAGCAGGTAATAGTCGCAGTTATAGTTTCTAAGCTTCTGCAAGGTGTCCAGACACATGGTCACGCTGTAACCGTAGGGGATGCCGGCGTTCTCCAGTTCCTGCTCGCTACAGAGGGCATCGCCCAGGAAAAACACCCCAGAGGTGATGTAACCGGTGTGGGTGCCGGTGTGCCCCGGAAGGGCCACCGCTTCAATGGTCACACCAGCCACTGTCAGCTCTCCCTCTGTGACGATGACATCCACCGGAGAGGGCCGCATGGAGAAGCGCGGGATAGCCAGTTCATTGATCGGGTCGGCCCCAGCGAACAGATAGAGAATACTCCACACAGGTTGGCGCAGGACCACGGCGTCGTAGAGAGGAGCGTAAACTTTTACCCCGGCCCGTTCGACCAGATAGGCGTTGCCCCCACTGTGGTCGCCGTGACAGTGGGTGTTGAGCACGGCCACAGGTTTCAATCCCTCGGCTTCCAGGGTCCGCAGGATTCGCCGCCCGGAGCGGTCACCGAGGCCTGAATCAATGAGGAGGGCCTGCCCCTCCTCACCTACCACCACGCCAATGTTAATGACCCCACGCAGGTAATAGACGTTGCCTTTGATGTGGAGTTCCATTAGGGTCTTATTAAGACCTCCGAAGTCTGCTAACCAGAACCGCGCTGCTTCTGATTGCGCCACCACCAGATAAGGGCTCCACCGAAATAGGTCACCACCAGGATGACCACGCAAACCAGGTAAATACCAAGGTAGCGCAAAGCATCCAGCAGACCCTGCACAGACGCCGGATTGTTCATCACAGGTGTCGCTGTTGGCACTGGCGTGTGGCTGGGTGTCGCGCTGGGAAGGGGCGTGTCGGTTGGCACCGGCGTCCAAGTGGGCGTCTCGGTGGGGGCTGGTGTAGCCGTGTCTATTAGGAGAGGCATGGGGGTGTCGGTTGGTAACGGGGTGGGTGGAGAAGGGATGAGAGAACCCCGCGCCGCCACAGGTCCCTTTTCGACCAGCAGGAGGGGGCTGCCGGGGATCATGCATCCGGGGTCGCTGCACACCGCCCCTGCCAACTCCAGAGTGTAGCGACCATCTACAGCGACCACGGTCTCTGTGTGACCCTCTTTGTCCACCAGCAGGGCCTGAGGAGCGATGGCCGGTATGATTCCCTTCTTGGGGGCGGGTGAGCGGTTCCAGATGACAGTCGTTGTCCGTTCCCCCTGGACCAAGGTGACTTGATCGAGGTTCGTGCTGCGTTCCAGAAAGGCCTCTTGCGTTCCGGCAAAATAGGTGGTCACCACCTGATAGGCAGCAAAGGCGGGGCGGGAGCTACCGTCATCGCGCAACAGCCCGTAGGGCTCAACGGCGTCGGCAGGCTTGGGCCAGTCAATCATCTTGTAGACGGCAATACGCTCGGCCCCGGCGGCCAGACTCAGGGCAAAGGACTGGATGATGAACGACGCCTGCTCGTCGAGGGTCACCACAAAGCGGGGATCGGCCACAGGATCTTGAGGGTCCTGAGAAGGGGGAGCGTTGGTCTCGTTGATCCATACGGGTTTCTCGAAGCCGTGCTCGCGCATGGTCTGGCGGAAGGAGGTGACAATGTCGTAGACCGACTGGGTCCTGAAATAGATGTGGAGGGTGACCACGTCAAAGTAGTAATTATGATCCGGGGCTGTGGGCTCCTGAGCCACCACGTTGAGAAAGCGGTTGAAATATTGCTCGCGATGGTGCTCTGCGTCCCACCAGTAGGTCAGGCCGGCCAGGTGGATGGTGCATTGCGGGTTGGCTTCTTTGGCCGCCAGATAACCCACTTTCAGCAATTGGTAATAATCTTCTACCGAGCCAGCCCAGGTATAGCCAGGGTGGTCTGGGTCCCAAACGTCGGGTTCGTTCCAGATGACCCAGTGATCAATGCGGCCTTTGTAGAGCGATACGATACGATGCACGAATTGGCCCCACAGGTTGTTGGCGTCGTTGTAGGGCAGATAGAGCCCCTGGGGCACGCCAGCCGTCCCCTGGCCGCCATTGGCCCAATCCGGTGCGTTGGCCAGCATACCGACGATTTCGCGGCCCTGGGCTTGCTCTTCGTTGAGGACGCCATCGGGGAAGTAGTGGACGTCCCACTCGTGGGGACCGTTAGGCTGCAGACCCCGCCACCAGAAAAGCACCCGCTCCCATCCCACCCCGGCCTGGGTGGCTGCCTCCGGGGCGTAGAAGGCTTCCACAGCCCCGAAACGGAGGTCAGGCTTGGGAGGCGGCTGGGCTGAGATGGGTTGATGGCTCACCAGGGGCGCGGCCAGCAGACCGGCGCAAAACAGGATGCAGATGGTTATCTTTAACTTGTGATTTGTCATTTGCCATTTGTACATCTTGGGGGCTGTGAAAGAATAATCTCCGCTCCCGCCGGATTTGCAATCCAGCGGATAGGTGGCGGATTACAAATCCGCCACGAGCAAAGCGCAAGTGCGGTTGTAGTATTAGATCACAGGTCGCAGGTCTTTGACGTTCAACTGGAGGCGCTTTTCCTCGTTCCATTCGTTCACTTCCAGGGTATAAACGACGTCAATGCGACGGGGCAACTTCCCCGCCCATCCCCCCTGGCGGAAGGCGATGGCATCCCACACCGCGCGCCCATCGCTGAGGGTCATCTTGAGGTGGCGCTCACCCACCACGCGGGCGTCACGCACGATGACTTCTCGACTCAGAAAAACGGGGGTGGAATTGGCATAGCCAAAGGGTTCCAGTTGCTCCAGCAGAGCGTGGGTAGCCCAATTCATTTCGGAGAGGTCCATCTCGGCGTCAATGGATAGCGTCGGGAGCAACTCCAGACTTTCCAACTTGTGCGTAGCGATCTGGCGCAAGCGCTGCTTAAGGGGCTCCAGATTGGCATTGGCCACGGTGAAGCCAGCCGCGGCGGAGTGGCCCCCGTATTTGACCAGCAGGTCGCTGCACTGGTCGAGGGCAGTGTTGATTTTGAACTCGGGAATGCTGCGGCACGATCCCCGGCTGGTCTCCTCCCCCAGTTCGACCACCACGCTGGGGCGGTAGAATTCGTCGGTCAGGCGCTGAGCCACTAGGCCCACAATGCCTGGCAGGTAATCTTGAGCGGCCACGAAAAAAAGCCTCTCCTCTTCGCCAATGGCCAACACCTGTTCCCTGGCTTTCTCCAGGGTGTCTACAGTCAACTGTTGGCGTTCGCGGTTTACCTCGTCCAGTTTGAGAGCCAGGCTCCTGGCCTCAGCGGGCGAGGAACTGGTGAGAAGGTTATAGCTAGACATGGCCGTATCCAGGCGACCAGCAGCGTTGAGGCGAGGACCCAGGACGTAGCCAATAGTGGTGGCTGTGATTTGACCCGGTCGCACTCTGGCCTGGGAGATCAGAGCCCGCAGGCCCAGGCGTTGGGGCTGATTCAACTTCTCCAACCCGCGTCTGACCAGAGCGCGGTTTTCTTCCAGGAGAGGGGCCAGGTCGGCCACCGTGCCCAGGGCCACCAGGTCCAACAGGTCCTCTTCGTCGAGGTCCACTTTGCCCCTGGCGACGGGCGTCTGGCGGTTGGCACGGAGGAGGGCCTGAGCCAGTTTGAAGGCCAGACCAACGCCCGCCAGTTGCTTGAAGGGATAGTGGCAATCGGCTTGCTTGGGATTGATGGCTGCTGTGGCCGGGGGCAACTTCTCACCCGGCGAATGGTGGTCGGTGACGATGATGTCCAGACCCAGGCCGCGTCCGTAGGCTACTTCGGAGGTGGAGCGGATGCCACAATCAACGGTGACTACGACTTTGATGCCCTTCTGGGCCAACTCGTGCAGAGCACCCTCGTTGAGCCCATACCCTTCATCCACGCGGTGGGGGATGTAGGGCTCGGTCTGGGCTCCCAGAGCCGAAAGGGTCTCTACCAGCAAGGCAGTGGCTGTCACCCCGTCGGCGTCGAAATCGCCGTAGACGGCGATAGGCTCTCGCTGGCGGATGGCCTGGCGGATACGGGTGACGGCCTCGTTCATGCCCTTGAGGCGGAAGGGATTGTCCTCTGGCCAGTCACCTTTCAGGAAAGCCTGGACCTTGGAGGGTGTGTCGAGGCCCCGGTTATAGAGCAATTGAACGATGAGAGAGGAGAGGCCTGGAAAGCGAGCCGCGTGGCCAGAAGGTGGAGGTGGCGCTACCTGCCAGCGCTTAGGTTTGATGGTCAACGTCTTTTCTCCGTTGGCGAGGGCAATCTCGCACTATTTCACTGCCTGCAATTATAGACCACTTGGCCCAGAATGGCAAGAGAAAGCCCCTCGCCTCATTGAGGGAAGGGGCTTCAGTCCAAGTTCTCACTTCGATCCTATACCCAGCCTTGACCTTTGATGAAATTGGTGATGACTGGGATGTCGAAGTACTGCCCCTGGTAGGCCAGGTAGGCCCAATAGAGTGTGACGAACCACAGAACCGCGGTGATGCCACATGTAAAGGGGCTTGTGATCAAGATCACCACCCACAGAACGATGTTGATGGCCAGTGACTGCACGGCATGGAATTTCTGAAAGGGGCGATTCTTCATGTCTTCCACCAGGAGGATGATGAGCGCGACGATAGGGATCGGATACGATAAGGCGGCCATCAACTTGTCCTGATCGGTGAGCTCACCTCCAGGCACGGGCCCCATCTCTTGTGCCATTGCTACTTCATCTCCTTTCTGTTCGATCTCGGTATGTGTAAAAGCCCTTCACCTCGTTGGAGGGAAGGGCTCAGCGGAAATCCTGCTTCTATGCCCAGCCCTGGTTGCGCACAAAGTCGCTGATGACCGGCACCTCGACCCACTCGCCACCGTAGGACTTGATGCCCAGGTAGAGGGCGTAGAACCACACCAAGATGCCGACGCAGAACCAACTGAGTATGATCACGAGGACCCCCAGGACGATGGACACCCAGGCGTTGTACTTGAGGAACGGACGGTTCTTCTTGTCCTCAAGCAGCAACACGATGATGCCAATCAGGGGGCAGAAAATGTAGCTGAGCAAGGCCCACAGCTTGTCGTCCTGGGTCACCTCGCCACCAGGCATAGCTCCCATCTCTTCAGCCATCCTTTTTTCACCTCCTTCCCATTCGGCTACCGCCGGTTTTGATCTGGCAAGCCTTAAGTCCAAAGGCAGGGACGGTCTCCCGCCTGTAACAATACCTCGCCAGACTGTCGATCCTTATTACACCCTATTTTAACATACATCCCTGGAAAATGCCAATAGAGGGGACAAACCTTGCGAAGGTTTGTCCTGGCAGTTACTCGGCGCAACAGTACACTCTCCGACGGCAGAGAGCAATCCTGAACAACGCTACGAACCTTCGCAAGGCTGACGGCCTCTATTTGTCGGCAACTCTAAAATGTGATAGAATCGGGGCACAAGGGAGTGCAGTGCTTGTACAGCGGGAGGTGAAAGTGAAACGGTTGGTCTTCATGGGCACGCCGGAATTCGCAGTGCCGATTTTGGAGGCGTTGATTGGACAATATCAGATCGTGGCCGTCGTCACCCAGCCCGACCGGGCCGCCGGGCGGGGGCGGAGGGTAAAGTTTTCGCCGGTCAAAAAGATGGCTTTGGCTCACGACCTGCCCCTCTTGCAGCCGCCTTCACTGCGTCGGCCTGAGACTATAGCAGAGCTGAGGGAACTGGCACACGATGTGATCGTTGTGGCTGCTTTCGGCCAGATTCTGCCCCCCGAGGTGCTGGCTATCCCTCCCCACGGTTGTCTTAACGTCCACGCCTCCCTTCTGCCTCGCTACCGGGGAGCCGCTCCCATCGCCGCCGCTATCCTGGCCGGGGAGGAGCAAACGGGCGTCACCCTTATGCTCATGGACGAGGGAATGGACACCGGCCCGATCCTGGCCCAGGCCAGGTGCAAAATCGAGCCCCAGGACACAACTGGATCGCTGAGCGTCAAGTTGGCCCACCTGGGAGCTGACCTGTTGATTGAGACTTTGCCCCGCTGGTTGGACGGCCGGATTGCCCCCCAGCCCCAGGACGACAGCCTGGCCACCTACTGCCAGATAACAACCAAGAAAGACGGTCTGCTGGATTGGTCCTTGCCTGCCACCGCTCTCTGGCTCCGTATGCGGGCCTATCACCCCTGGCCTGGCACCTACACCTACTGGCGGGGTAAGCTGCTCAAAATCTTGCGCGCCCGGCCGGTGACGATAGGCCCAAGCGATGAGGAGCCCGGCCGGGTGATAAGCCTGGATAACAGAGTGGCCGTGGTCACCGGCACAGATGCCCTGCTATTGGAAGAGATACAACTGGCCGGGAAAAAGGCCCTGACTGCCCAGGAATTCATCCGGGGGCAGCAGGATTTCATCGGTTCCGTCCTGGGGTCATGAGACTAGAGATTGGAGAAGGGAATCGCCCATGCTCACCATCAGCAGCATCGTGCTGGCCGGGGGCCAGAGCTCACGCCTGGGTATGGACAAGTCTTTCGTCAATGTGAACGGCCAATCCTTGATCGAGCAGATTGCAGCCAAGCTGACCAGGTTGAGCGACGACGTAATCATCGTCACCAACTCTCCAGAGAAATACGATCACCTTGAGGCAAGGCTGGTGGGTGACATCTATCCCGGCAAAGGGGCGCTGGGCGGCATCTACTCTGGTCTCAGAGCAGCCGCAAATACCTACAACCTGGTGGTGGCTTGTGACATGCCCTTTCTCGACCTCAATCTCCTCCGTTACATGATCCTCCTGGCTCGTGGGCACGATGTGATCATTCCGAAGATAGGGGGGTTTCTAGAGCCTTTGCACGCCCTTTACTCCAAAAGCTGCCTGGAGCCTATTGACCGCCTTTTGGCCTGGGGAGGGCTCAAGATCGTTGATTTTTTCTCCGAGGTGCGGGTGCGCTACGTTGAGGAAAAGGAAGTGGACATCTTTGATCCCCAGCATCTTTCCTTTTTCAACGTCAATACACCAAACGATTTGGAAGAGATGAAAAAAATGGCCAGAAGAGACAAGAGGAGCTAGTCTTCGGGAAAGACCTCCGAGGTTTCCCGCAACGCGGATCTTGGGACTCTCACCCTGCATTTTTGTTCCGACTGGCCTGGAATCTCTGGCTAAAACCTCGGAGGTCTGAACGCTCACGTTTTTATGAGACTGCGGCGCACCATATCCAGGGCCGCGTTAGAAACCCAGCTTTTGACCAACTCGCTGGTTCCACCGTATTTGTAAGCTCTTTGAGTCGTGCCTTCTGCTGTGTTCAAAGCGATATGGGTTTCTCCTGCACTCTCCGCAAACAACCCTTGTCTCTCTTCCATGCTCCCGAACACAGCCAGGCTGATGTCTACCTTTGTCGTCTCCCGCAGATACTCCGCTGTTGCTGTGGCAACCTGGACGCTGACAAGGCCATACTCTTTGATGAGAGACCGAAGGGGGCTCACGATTTCGACCGCATCCTCCGGAAGAATGACGATATAGCTGTCTCTCAAGATCGGCCGATCTTGAGAGACGTTCTCCAGCCGCTGGGTGATGAGGCCCTGGGTGTTGGTTTCCACGATGGCGACGCTCAGGCCTCGTTCGGCTACCATAGCAGCCACAACATCCTCCAGTTCCTGCGCTTCAATGCCATAGATCACGTCACCCAGTCGCTCCCGCAGCTCCTCTTCCATCTCAGCGATCAGACGGTCAGCCTGAGCTTCGTTCTCGGCTTTGGCCGTGATACGTACGTCCGTCTGGCCCGGGTGGGCAGCCAGGCCCACAGTAGGGTTGCTAGAGCGCATCAAGTCACCGATACGGCTATCCACCGTGCTCTCACCGATGCCGCAAGTACGCAGGGTTTTGCTCTTGATGATAACCTGGCCCGTCTGGAGCTTCTCTCTCAGGAAAGGTATAACCCGGGTTTCCATCAGGTGCTTTAGCTCCCGTGGCACCCCGGGCAGGGAGATGATCAGCCCTTGCTCTGTTTCTACGGTGAAAGCCGGTGCGGTGCCCACGGGGTTCTCGATGGGTATGGCTCCCTGGGGAATGTAAGCCTGACGGCGGTTGTTCTCGCTCATGGTGAAGCCGTGCCTGGCGAAGCGGGCCTCGATCTGAGCCAGCAATTTCTTGTCCAACACCAGTTCCCTAACAGCGGCCCGGGCCACTGCCTGGCGGGTGACATCGTCCACAGTGGGACCCAGGCCCCCGCTGGTGATCACCACATCCGAGCGGGCCAGGGCCTGTTGAAGGACTGAGGTTATACGCCCTTCATTATCACCCACCGTCGTCTTGTAATATAGGTCAAGGCCGATAGTGGCCAGTTGTTGAGCGATGTAGGCCGCGTTGGTGTCTACTATTTTGCCCAACAAAAGTTCTGTGCCAATGGTTACGATCTCAGCTTGCATACTTCGCCCTATGTCTCCTTTTTTAGTGTTCGTGGTTCGTGATTCGAGAAATAGCGAGGAGGTGGAATGATGCGAATCGGGTTACTGGTAGACGTCTACAAGCCTCACATCAGCGGCATCACCAACGTTGTATGCCAGCATAAAAAAGCTCTGGAAGATCAGGGCCACAAGGTTTTCGTCTTTACCCTGGGGAACCTGGACTACGAGGACAAGGAACCGAGGATCATCCGCTCTCCAGCCATCCCTCTCTCTGACACCGGTTACTATCTTAACTTTAGTTTCTCCGGGGCGGCTCGGAACAAATGCAAGACCATGGATGTCTTGCACGCACACCACCCCTTTATCACTGGCCGCATCGCCGTCAGATACGGCAAGAGACACGGTATCCCTGTCGCCTTCACCAACCACACCCGCTACGACCTCTATGCGCAACACTACCTTCCGATGCTGCCCGATGCCCTGGCCCAAACCTTTCTGGAAGCCTATCTCCCCTCTTTTACCAGCCAATGCAACCTGGTCATCGCCCCATCGAAGGGCCTGCACGATGTCCTGCGCAGCTATGGCGTGACCTCTCACATCGAAATCGTCCCCAATGGGATAGACCTGGAGCCTTTCCAGAATCCGCGCACGCGACACACCAGGACCGAACTGGGGCTGCCAGAATCGGCCAAGGTGATGATCTACGTAGGGCGCATCGCGCCGGAGAAAAACCTAACTTTCTTGCTAAGGGCCTTTGCTGTGGTCAGCCAGGAGCTACCCGAGACTTACCTGCTTCTGGTTGGAGATGGGCCGGAGGTGGACAACTTGAGGGATCGGGCCCAGCAGTCCAGCATCGGCGACAAAGTGATTTTTACCGGCTGCGTGGAGTACGAGGACGTGCCGGGTTACCTAGGCCTGGCCGACGCTTTTGTCACAGCCTCTGTGACCGAAGTGCATCCCCTGTCGGTCATCGAGGCCATGGCTGTCGGCTTGCCTGTCCTCGGTATCGAGTCACCCGGCGTGGGTGACACTGTGGTGGATGGGGTCAACGGCTTGCTAACCAGGCACGATTTGGCAGAGTTCAGTCTGAGGATGTATCGCTTGATGAGCGAGAACGACTTGCGGGCACGGTTGGCCAGGAAAGCTCTGAAAGATAGTGAGCAATATTCCAT
>SOHZ01000335.1 GCA_004377365.1 Anaerolineales bacterium
TTCCACTTTTTCCCTCTTGGCGGGGAATCTCCACTTGACAAACTACTACATCTGTGTGTCATCACACACGACAGTTGGCGAGTTTGCAAGAGCCATTTTGATCAGGACAAGCGTGCTCATGGTGAGGCAAACCACGTCTGAGCAGCGCAGGTATCAAACGCACGATGCTGAGCGGCGTCCAGAGCGTGCTTCCTGCCCGGACCGTTCCGCTTTCGATGGCACGGCGCAGGTCGGCGGCGCTGCTGCCGGGGAACCATGTCAAGGCTTGCCCGGCAGTGACCGGCACATGCGAATCGCTTCCGCCCAGTTCCGGCAAGCGTTGGCCCACGTGGCGGTTGAGCCAGGCCGTGAGCGGGTTGCCCAATACGTTGACCGGGACGCCGTTGCGCACCTCGACTGCATCAAATGGTAGGTCGAAGACTCTCTGCCCGACGCCACACATGGTGTTGAAGCGGCACTATTGCGCCACAGGGTGAACAACTGGCTGAAGGGATGGACGGCCACCGCCAGACCCGCTCTGCGCAGAGTGGCTTGGCTACTCCGACGAGTCGAAAAACCGGGCGGCGATATCTCGGGCCAGCTCCTCCTGGCTGACCTCCGCTGGCTTGGGTTGCCGCAGCGGCAGGGTGAACCAGAAAGTCGAGCCCTTTCCTAGCGCGCTCTCGGCCCAGATGCGGCCGCCGTGCCTTTCGACGATGGCTTTGGAGATGTAAAGCCCCAGGCCCGTCCCCTCCACCGCCCTCTCCGCCGCACTGCTGGCGCGGGAGAACTTCTGGAACAAAAGGGAGATTTCGTCCGGCGGGATGCCGACCCCCGTGTCGGCTACTCCCACCTTTATGTGGTCGTCCTCGCGGGCCAGGGTGATGGCGACCCTTCCCCCCTCCGGGGTGAACTTGATGGCGTTGGAGAGCAAGTTGTTGATCACCTGCTCCAGACGGTTCCTGTCGCCCTCAATAGAGGGGAGTTGGGCGGGCGACTCGACGGAGAGGGCGATTTCTTTGTCCTCGGCCAGCGGCTTGATGGCTTCCACGATGCTGGCCGCCAGCCGCTCCATTCGCAACGGTTCGAAGCTGAGCTGCAAGCGGCCGGCCTCAATGCGCGAGACGGCCAGGAGATCTTCAACGAGGTGGAGCAATCGCTGGGAGCTCTGGTAGCTGATGTCGAGGAACTCCCGCTGGGTGGGGGTGAGTTCCCCCGGCTGGCCGGAGAGGAGCATCTCGGTGAAGCCTATGATGGAGGCCAGGGGGGTGCGCAGCTCGTGGGAGACAGTGGAGACGAACTCATCTTTCATTTGTTCCACTTGCTTGCGCTCGGTGATGTCAATGAAGCTTTCAAGTAGGTGCTGGCGATCATCCAGCATAGTGGAAGTCACTGTCTTGAGAATGGGCACACTCTTACCGTCGGCATCCAGCAGCACACGCTCTGAGTTGTCCACAGTCTGGCCAAGATCAGTGATGGGGCAGTGCCCCTTCTCTGCCGGACAGATGTACTTATGACACACAGAGCCGATGGCTTGCTCTGGGGAAGCACCAATCATTCCAAGAGCGGCGGGGTTGGCATCAACGATGATGTGGGTTTCAGCATCAATCACCACGATGCCACTCGGTGCAGAGTCCTGCAGAGTCCTCAGGCGAGCCTCGCTCTCCCGCAGCATCTCCTCCGCCCGCTTGCGCTCGGTGATGTCCGTGAAGACGGCCAGGGTATCAGCGAAGCGATCTTCCTCGAACCGGGGGACGCCGCTGATCAGGACAGGAACCCGCGTCCCATCCTTGCGGATGAGTGAGTTCGTAGCGGTCCACTTCACCCCGCACGCGCCGTTCGTCGACCGCTTGCACGATGGGTTGCTGATCGGGTGGGACGATGACTGTCCAGTGCTGACCTAGCAGTTCTGCAGGCGAGTAACCCAGCAAAGCAGCCGTAGCCGGATTGATGAAGGTCAGGCACCCTTCAGCGTCTTCCACGATGATGCCCTCGGTCATGCTCTGGACGATACCCTCGTGGAACTTCTTGAGCTCCCGCAGCGCCTCCTCCGCCCGCTTGCGCTCGATGATTCTTCCCAGTTGCTCGACAACAGCGTTAATGAGAGCTCTCTTCTCTTTTAGAAAAGGCCCCTCGTCGCCTGGCGGTCTTTCCTCAAAATAACAGACCTCTACGGTACCGGCCCGCTCGCCGTGGACTATGATGTCAGCGACTTGTTTCCATTTGGTTTCTCTAAAGTCTTCCATCGTGTATTCCTGGCCTTCTACGGTGATTCGGGCACACGTGACTTCCGGATACTGCCAGGCCGAGGGAAGGAGATCAGCGCTCTCCTGAAGGATGTCCTCCAACAAAATACCGGACTTCTCAGCCAGGCTGGAAATGCCGTAGAGGCAACTTAGCTCCTTGACCCGTTCATCAAGATCATGCGTTCGCTTCCGCAGCGACTCCTCCGCCTGCTTGCGCTCGGTGATTTCCTGCTGTGCCTGCTCGTATAGCCGCGCGTTTTCAATAGCGATGGCGGCCTGGCTGGCGAAGGTCTTCATCGTTTCTTTGCCTATCTCACTTATCTCTTCCCGTGTTGTAGCGAAAATGCTCCCTACCACCCTCCCCTTTGCCAGCAAAGGGATGCTGATGAAGGTTCGGGAACCCACAAGTTTTTGCAGGGCGGAGCAAACCGGCTTGCTCAAGACCGGGTCCGCCAACTCGTACAAATCGTGCCAGATGGTCAGCCGACCATCCAAGATATTGCTCATAGCCTCATTGAGATCGGCTCTCGCTGGGACCTCCAGTTGGGTCAGTGGGAAACCAACTATGGCATTGATCCTTTCGATAATCTTGCCACTCGTGGAGACCGCCTTGGCCTTGAGAATCCCCTCTTCTTCATCCAGCAAGAGTATGAACGCAGTATTACAACCCAACGCCTCCAAAACGCCATCCGCTATTAGCTGCAACGTCTCATCCAGGTCCAAGGCGCTTTCCATCATCGCGGTGACACTGGCGTTGAGGGCGGTCAGCTCTCGGCTGCGCTGCTCGAGGCTCTGTTCCACCCGCTTGCGCCCGGTCTCCGCTGCTTCAAGTTCAGCGAGCCGTAAGCGCAGTTCTGCCAATTCCTGTAAGAGTTGCTCTCTGGTCTTATCTTGATCTTTCATTTTGTGGACCTCCCAAGGTGCCGCGCCACGCTCTCCAGCACCTGGCTCGAGCTGAAGGGCTTGGTGAGGTAGTCGTCGGCGCTGACCTCCCGAGCTCTCTGCATATCCCTTTCCTGGCCCCTGGAGGTAAGCATGATGACGGGCAACTCCTGCGTCTCAGGATCGGCACGGATGGCCTCAATCGTGGCGAAGCCGTCCAGCTCAGGCATCGAGATATCGCAGATGACCAAATCGGGCTGGTGCTCCGCCAGCAGGCCCAGCGCCTCCCGGCCATCGGCGGCGGTCACGACAGTGTAACCTTCCGTCTCTAGGATGTAAGAGACCAGTCGAAGTATAAAGCTGTCATCATCCACGACCAGGATTTTCTCAGACATGATCTTCTCCTCCAAAATATTTGACCAAATGCAGCCGATTGCCCTGGACAGGGTCGCAATGATAGCCGACCTCGTCCATCAGTTCTTTGATGATCAACAGGCCGTAGCCGCCCTCGCCAGGCTCATCCGGATCGGGCTCAGGGACAGCCGCGATCTCGTTCGACTTTTCATCCACTTTCAACTGGCCTAGCACCAAGCGATTGGCCGAAGCCCAGGCGCTGACCATATGGATGGCGGCCTTGCCCAGAGTGCCGTCGTGCGAACGACGCAGCGTCTTGCCGTCCAGGGCGACGATTTCTCCATCCGTGATGTGGCTGATCGCCTGGACCCAACTGGGAAAGCAGTGTTGGAACTGTTCAGGGTCCAGGAGGGCAAACACTCGTCCAAAGGTGTCGTGGGAGGGTATGCCGTTGGGTAACTCCAGAAAGGTGCGAAACCAGTCAATCTTGGCGTTACCAAATTCCTCAACGGCCACCCAGGTATCAGCCCCACAGATCACGGCACAGATCGCAATGATCATGATGTCAAGGAGCTGGTGGAGTTTAGTGCGATCAACCCTGGGGTCTTCCAGGTCAGCAAAGTGTTCGTTGATGGTGATGGCTGGCTCTTCCATTGGTACCCTCCGAAGCGTTGATAAATGGTAGCACAATTATCGCCTCATTTCGCCCCGAAGGGAAATTAGATGCGATTGCCCTGGCTGGTGATTACCCATAAATCGTTTTGTTAAGTGAATCGAGCGTCGGCGTGGAGACTTTAGCCGGATTTTGGGCTGTGTAAAACCGCCTGAAGGCTCGACTCCACCGGGCCTACAGATACGTTATGGATAATCGCCAAATTTACATACATTGACACCCACAATGGCTGATGATATAATGAGTTGGCTAGTTGGATAGCGTGGGTGGCGAGAAACGAGTGTGATTGGAGAAGAAATCCAGTTTACACCCGGGGAGGTTCATAGATGCCCGTTGTCAAAGTCCCTGCCGAGCTGACGGTTGAGCATCTGATCCGTGCTGTCGAGCAGTTGCCATCTGAGGAACTGACTGAATTTGCACGGCGCGTGATCGCAATCCAGCTGCGTCGAGGCGTGCCGTTGCTGATGAACGACGAAGAACAGGCACTGTTGGCTGCCATCAGCGGCCGGTTGCCAACGGAGGCGCAACGTCGGCTCGACGAGCTTCGAGAGAAGAGCCATGAGGAAACGCTGACCCCGGCTGAACAGGCTGAATTGCTGACTTTTGTACAGCAGGTGGAACAACGCGATGTTGTCCGGGCCGAGGCATTGGTCCAATTGGCAAAGAAGCGAGGTACGACGGTATCCAACTTTCTCCAAGAAATACGAGCATGATTGAAAAGGCGTGAATCCCATGCCGAGTGATCTGAGACAAATCACGATGACCCTGCCTCCCGACCTCGAAGAGCAGCTTGAAGCCACTGCCGGAAGTA
>SOHZ01000457.1 GCA_004377365.1 Anaerolineales bacterium
CCTTTGAGTGATGGGGAGCAAGAATGTCAGTTTAAAGTATGATCTCCCAATGCAATGACCAAGAACTTAAGCGTGGCAACTCTTCCCAATTATTCAATTCAGGCATCGAAGTCATAAGTTTGGATTAGCGCCATGCTTATCTCCTCCGGCGCCGTACCAGGAAAAGAAGCAGCAGAATAATCGTCGAGAGCGGCCAAAACTACGCTAAATCACCGGGACCACCAGGTCCGGTAACCGCTTCCTTCCGCTGGATGCGGATCAGCTTGTAGCGATCCATCAGTCTTTCGAAGTCCGCATCGGTCAGCTTCTTCGGATCCGCTCCGAAGAGCGGTCCAGCGAAGCCGCTGGCGATGATCACCTGCCGCAGTAGCGCCCCGCGGTCTTTCGAGTCCGATACGTCATCGGCCACACCAGCCCAGCGCCCATCCGGCAGCCAGAGTTCAACCTGCGGGATCGCCATTAAATTGCTGTACCAGTCGCAAACACGCCCGAATCCAGCCGTACAGTAGATATCCCCATCCACGACAGCGTAGTTCACCGGCGTGTAGCGAGTCAGCCCGGTCTTACGTCCTGTATGTTTGATCACCATGATCGAGCCGCCGAACTCCGTCCCGTTGCCCCAGGAGCCAAGACCCAGCCGCCAGAGCAGGAGCATGAAGCGGTTGAAAGATTTGAAAATTCTGCGAAGTCGTTGCTCCGAGATTTGAGTAAGCTCCATCGCTTCCCCTCCGTTGATCACTAATCCTGGCGTCTCTCCACTGCGCTTATAACCGATAAAATCCCTTTCGAATGCACTCACGAGGTCTTTTCATCTTTCATTCTACAATAGCACATCCAAGAAGGTGCACCCATAACAAACCGTGAGAACCCCTCAAAGAGAGAGTTCCAGGTCTTCCAAGATGACGTAGGAGCGATTGAGCTCTTTGACATGCCTGTAATTGTCCTGGCATAAGTATGACGTGCCCCCCAATCGATTTGAACCTGCAGCTTGATTTCATTGAATGGACGTTGTACGCTACTGCTGGAACCCTGCCTCCATCCACGCTTCACTGCGCTCTACAGTTCTGTAGAAATTTCATCCGTAATAGGTCTAGGAGAACGTTGTTGAGAGGTGGTTCTTAATACTTCACTTTTATAGGTTGACTCATATTTAGCGGGAGACCTCATGCACTGTGTAAATTGCGACGCTGACAATGCGCCAGGGGCGCGGTTCTGCAGTATGTGCGCCCATCCACTGCCCCAGCTGTGTCCAAAATGCCAACAGGAAAACCCACCTGAGGCACGTTTTTGTTCTGCCTGTGCTACACCCCTAGAAGTTTCTGATGGCAGCTCCGATCTTGAGCGCCTCGATGGTTTGCGCGAGCTCGCACCCGAGGGGCTGCGGGAGAAAATACGAGAAGTCCCAAAGGATCAACCCGGTCAGCGCAAGCCGGTCACCATCCTTTTCACCGATATCGTCGGCTCGACCGCCATCGCCGAAAAACTTGACGCGGAGGAGTGGAAGGAGGTCGTGCAGGGGGCACACAAACTCGTGAGCGAGGCGGTGTACCGCTACGAGGGTACCATCGCCCAACTGTTGGGTGACGGTGTCCTGGTTTTTTTCGGTGCTCCACTTACCCACGAGGATGACCCTGAACGAGCTGCACGGGCAGCGCTGGA
>SOHZ01000150.1 GCA_004377365.1 Anaerolineales bacterium
TACGCTAAAGTCAATGTCTTCAGAGTAGCTTTGGTGATACTCCACGGGAGCCTCCAGAGAAACGGCCAGGCCGGGGATGCCGAAGGCAGCTCCTTCCAACACTGCGCCCACGGTGCCCGAGATGGTGACCCCACTGCCCACGTTCTCACCATAGTTGATGCCGGCGACGAGCAGGTCGGGGTGCCTTGGAGCCAACTCCACGAGGCCGTATTGCACGGCTTGGGCAGGTGAGCCATCAATAGAAAAGGCTGATATGGTCAGCCCCTTTACTTCGACGTGTTCCTGGTGGATGACGCCATCGCTGGAGGGGAAGCTTCGCCCGGAGCCTGTTTGCTGATACCTGGGCGCTACTACCAAAATCTCGCCCAAATCGTAAACAGCTCCTATAGCGGCCAGCAAGCCCGGTGACTCTATACCGTCATCGTTGGTAATCAGAATGAGGGGGCTCTTATCCATAATCACTATTCTCTATTCGCCATTTGCTATTCGCTGTATTATACCAGATTTCCTTTCCGCTTGCACGCTGGCGGGAGAGCCGTGCAAGTTTGCGCTTTCGGGTTGAAAGTGATAAAATCTAGACACATCTCTATTCAGTCTCAGTAGATCACAAAAGCTCGCGGGGGATCCCTTCGACAAGCTCAGGACAAGCGCCAGATCCGCCGCTAAACCGCTGGATTTGGCAATCACCACTGTTGCGGCACAGGCCAGCGGGAGCAAATTGCGATCTACTGAGTCTGGTGGCCGGCCATCGGTATCCGGGAGCCCAGTTGAAATATGATTATTCGTCCTGCCGAATTAGGTGACCTTAACGCCTGCTTCACTATAGATCATTCTTACCAAACCGACTATGTCTGGCAGATGGAGGAGCGGGAGGAAGAAGGACACGTGACGGTAACCTTCCGTACAGTCCGACTACCGCGTACCATGAGGGTTGATTATCCCCGTGATAGGGATTACCTGCTGGACAACTGGCGGCGGGGTGAATGTTTCCTGATAGCCGACCAGGATGGGGAGGTGTGCGGTTACCTGGACATGACTGTGCAGGCCTGGCATGCCACCGGCTGGCTCAGTAACCTGGTCGTAGGGAAACGGCATCGCCGCCAAGGTATAGGCGGGGCTCTCCTCAAGGCTGCCGTCGAATGGGCACGAGAGCAAGGCCTCAGGCAACTGATGCTCGAAACGCAGACCAAGAACTATCCGGCTATCTGTTTCTACCAGAAGCAAAGGTTCTTCTTTTGCGGGTTCAACGATCACTATTACATTAACCAGGACATAGCCCTCTTTTTCTCTCAGAGCTTGCGATGAGGGAAAGGTGAAGTGGAGAGCGGGGGGACACCCCCGGTCCCCCGCCCTATCGGGGCTTGCGTCAATTCTTAGGGTGAGCGTTATATGCTTAAAACCATTATCACCAACTTGGATCTCTTTCTAAATTTTGCCAATCTAATCCTCTCTTCGGCTATCGTCATCACTGCTTTTTCGCTCCTGGTCTACATTTTCAGCCACAACTTGCGCAGTGCTGTGGCTCGTTCCTTCTGTGCTCTGATTACCTTCGTCATCGTTGTCTATGCCGGAGATGTGGTGCTATCCAAAGTGGAAACCCTCGAGGCTGCCGTTTTCTGGCTCAAGTTCCAGTGGATTGGTATCGCTTTTGTCCCGGCAGCCTATCTGCATTTCTCCGACGCCCTCTTGCAGACCACCAATGCTAGCTCACGCCTGAGGCGCATATCTGTCTACGTTAGCTATGCCATTGGGCTGGCCCTGTTGCTCATGGCCATCTTCACCGACGTTTTGGTGAGGGACGGTGTCTATTATTCACCTCAGGTGGCCCATCTGACGGCCGGTCCCCTCTTCTGGGTGTTTGCCATCTATTTCTTTGTCACTGTGGCTGGGGGAGCGGCCAATATCCGCTGGGCCAAGCAGCGTTGCCTGACTTCTGCCTCCCGGCGGCGCATGACTTACCTGGCCATCTCCTTCGCCGCCCCAGGCCTGGGTGTCTTCCCTTACCTCCTGATAGCCAGCCAACCGGCTTTCATTCCCCCCGTCGCCCTTCTGTTTCTCGTCCTGATTGGCAACCTTGGCGTGGCCCTCATGATCGTGGTCATGGCTTACAGTGTAGCCTACTTTGGCGTCCTGACCCCCGACCGAGTTATCAAACACAGCCTCATCCATTATCTCCTGCGAGGCCCTTTCGTCGGCACTTGTGTCATCATCATCATGCTGGTTATGCCCCAAGCGGAACGCATCCTGGGTCTGCCGCGCGATACAGTGCTCATCTTCGCGGTGGTTGCTACCATCGTGCTTTTGCAGATTCTGATTAACCTGGCTAAACCCTTTGTTGACCGCCTCATCTATCGCCAGGACCGTGAGGAGATCACCTGGATTCAAGAGTTGGATAAGCGCCTGTTGACCACCACTGACCTCAGACAGTTCCTGGAAAACGTTCTGACTTCTCTTTGCGAACTCCTCAGGGTGCGGAGGGGTTTCGTGGTGATCGTGGCCGGAGGGCGGCCTCAGATAGAGGCTCACTGCGGTTCCCTCAGAGCCTGCAGGGCCTTTGTGGACTCGTGCGACCTGGGTGCTCTGTCCCAATCTGTATTTGAGGGGGAAGAGGCATCAAGCCCGTTCAAGAACGGCGGCTTTACAGTCCGTGATGGCTATTGGCTCCATCCCCTGCGCACCAAGGCCGGAGACGCCACTTTGGGCATCCTTGGAGTGGAGGCACGTGAGCCTGAGCCTGACTTGACGGCTGAGGAGCAGGAGGTCGTAGAAGCCTTGATCAACCAGGCCGAGGTGGCTCTGGAGGATCGGAGCCTTCAGCAGGGGATTTTTGCCGTCCTGAGGAGCATCATTCCCGAGATCGAGTTGATCCAGCGTTGGCGGGGGACAGTTCGGTACACTGGCTCACCGGGGCTGGAGACCATTGAGAGCAGCCCACTCTATGCCCCTGATTTCCAACAATGGGTCAAGGATGCTCTCAGCCACTACTGGGGCGGTCCCAAGCTGACGGAGAGCCCCTTGCTCAAGCTGAAGATCGTGGAAGAAGTCTTGCGAGAGAACGACGGTAATCCAGCCAAAGCCTTACGCGCTGTCCTAAACCGAGCTATCGAATCCCTCAAGCCCGTGGGAGAGCGCCATATGACCACCTCGGAGTGGATTCTGTACAATATCCTGGAAATGAAATTCATCCAAGGTCGGCGCGTGCGGGACATCGCGGGCAGGTTGGCCATGAGCGAGTCGGACCTCTACCGCAAACAGAGGGTAGCTATCGAGGAGGTGGCCAAAACTCTGGTGGATATGGAACAGCAGGAGGGTGCCTAGCGGCAACTACCACTGTTGCACCACCTGTGCTGCAATCACCACTGTTGCGGTGCAGGAGTGGCGCTCCTGCAGTACAGGCAGTACAGGCCATGGCATATAGACTGGGCTTTTCCCCAATCTTCACGCAATTTTCACGAATCTCGATAGTTTTTGACAGACAAGTTGTGTTATACTAAAGCCGATTCAAGCCTACAACTTATGAGGTTGGGGCTTTTTTGGTGTGTAAATGCCTATGGAAAAGTCCTCGCGTCTGCCTGGCTTTTATGATCTGAGCGTGGCCGAGCGGGCTGATACTGTAGCCCAATGGGCTGAACTGACAGTTGAGGAAACAGCGATCCTGCAAGAGGGGCTGAGCTCCGCTCAAGCCAATCAGATGATCGAGAATGTAGTCGGCACCCAGGCTTTGCCTCTGGGTATCGCCGCTAACTTTTTGATCAACGGTCGTGACTATCTGATCCCGATGGCCATCGAGGAGCCTTCAGTGGTAGCCGGGGCTAGCTTTGCCGCCCGACTGGTGCGCCAGAGGGGCGGTTTCCGTACCAGCAGCACCGAACCGCTGATGATCGCCCAGATGCAGGTGGTAGACGTAGCCGACCCCTGGGCAGCCCGCTTTGACCTGCTGGCAGCTAAACAGCGGCTTCTGGACCTGGCCGACGAGACTGACCCACTCATCGTCAGCCTGGGCGGTGGGGCCCGTGACCTGGAGGTGCGGGTCATCCCCGAAAGCCCCGTCGGGCCGATGTTGGTGGCTCATCTCATCTACGACTGCCGAGACGCCATGGGAGCCAACACCCTTAATACAGCAGCCGAAGCCCTGGCCCCTTTGGTGGAAGAACTCACCGGTGGCCGGGTGGTGTTGCGCATCCTGTCCAACTTGGCCGACCGCCGCCTGGCCCGGGCTAAATGCGTCCTCCCAGCCGAGATTTTGGCCTTCGACGAATATCCTGGATCGCTGGTGGTGGAGCGCATCATCGAGGCCTACGCCTTGGCGGCTGTTGATCCCTACCGGGCAGCCACTCACAACAAGGGCATCATGAATGGCATTGATGCCGTGGTCATCGCCACTGGCAACGACTGGCGGGCCGTAGAGGCTGGCGCTCACTCTTACGCCGCCCGCTCAGGCCGCTACACTTCTCTGACGACCTGGGGAGAAGATGGTGACGGCAACCTGGTCGGCACGCTGGAATTGCCCCTGGCCGTGGGTATCGTAGGCGGGGCGACCAGGGTTCACCCCACCGCTAAAGTAGCGTTAAAGATTCTAGGAGTAGAGACAGCACGGGAGTTGGCCGAGGTCATCGCCGCCGTGGGGTTGGCCCAGAACCTGGCCGCGCTCCGGGCCCTGGCCACTGAGGGTATCCAGCGGGGCCACATGGAACTGCACGCCCGCCAGGTAGCCATCGCCTCCGGGGCCACAGGCGAGATGGTAGAGAAGGTGGCCCGGCAGTTGGTGGCCGAGCGGCGGATCCGGCTGGACAGAGCGCAGGAGATCCTCGGTCAACAAATTGACGAGTAGCGAGCAACGAAAGCTATCATGACTATCATGAAACCCATCAAGGAAGTAGGTATCGTCGGTTACGGAGCTTACGTGCCGCGTTATAGGCTGCCCGCTTCGGAGATA
>SOHZ01000016.1 GCA_004377365.1 Anaerolineales bacterium
GCCAGCGCAGAGCTTTACGCCTCTTGGACAAATCTTCTTTTTGTGAGAGGTTTTCGAGGCCTTCCATAAAATCCGTGCTGCTCCTTGCAACCTATCGCCGCCGCGGTGGGCGGCGGGCGCGCCCCCCACCACTGCCTGGACCGTAGTCCCGTCCCCGGCCTGAAGACTGCCCCCGCCTCGACGGCTTGCGGTCGCGCTCGCGGGCCTCTTCGGCCGTCCAACCCTCCAGGACGGCCTGGCGAGAGAGCCTGATCTTGCCATCCCTATCAATATCAATGACCATGACCATGATCTCGTCGCCCACACGGACTACATCCTCCACGCTGGGGACGCGGTAATCGGCCAGTTGGGAGATGTGCACCAGACCATCCTGACCGGGCAGTATCTCCACGAAGGCTCCAAAGTCAGTGGTACGCACCACTTTGCCTGTGTAGATTTTGCCAATCTCGGCTTCCTCGGTCAGCCCCTCGATGATCTGGATGGCTTTTTGGCTACCCGCCTTATCAGTAGAAGCGATGTAGACCGTGCCGTCATCCTCCACGTCAATTTTGACACCGGTGTCTTCGATGATCTTGCGGATGGTCTTGCCACCCGGGCCGATGACAGCACCGATTTTTTCCGGGTCTATCTTGATCAGGGTGATGCGCGGAGCATAGGGTGAGAGATCTGGTCTGGCCTCACTGATGACTTCCTGCATCTTGTCCAGGATAAGCAGCCGCCCCTCATGGGCCTGAGCCAGGGCCTGTTCCAGGATTTCATGGCCTAACCCGCTGGTCTTGATGTCCATCTGCAAGGCGGTGATGCCCTCCCTGGTGCCGGCCACCTTAAAGTCCATATCGCCCATGTGATCTTCTATGCCTTGGATATCCGACAGGATAGCGTACTGATCGCCTTCCTTAACCAAGCCCATGGCGATGCCAGCTATCGGATCTTTGATTGGCACGCCAGCATCCATGAGAGCCAGGGTGCTACCGCAGACGCTGGCCATTGAGGTGGAGCCGTTAGAGGAGAGTATCTCGGACACGAGGCGGATGGTATAGGGAAATTGCTCCTTGTCAGGGAGCACCGGCAGGAGAGCTCTTTCGGCCAGAGCCCCATGTCCAATGTCCCGGCGACTGGGACCCCGCAGGAATCTGGTTTCGCCGGTGGAATAGGGTAGAAAGTTGTAGTGGTGCATGTAACGCTTGAATTCCTCAGTGTCCAGGCCATCGAGTTTCTGCTCGTCGCTGACCGTGCCCAGGGTGGCGATAGTGAGCGCCTGGGTTTCACCCCGTGTAAAGAGTCCTGAGCCATGGGTGCGCGGCAATATGCCTACTTCGCAGGTGATAGGTCGGATGGTGGTCAAATCGCGCCCGTCAATCCTCCGCTGCTCGGTCAAAATCTTGTGGCGCATCTCGGTTTTCAGGGCGTCGTTCAAAGCTTCCCCCAGATCCGCCTCTGAGAATTGCTCGCCGAATTCAGCGAGCAGCTCGCTACGCAAGGCATTCAAAGCCTCGTCGCGTTCCTCCTTGCTGGGAGTTTCGTCGAGAAGCTGTGCCATGCGGCCGTCCAGCCAGCCCGTCACTGCCTGGTGAACATCTTTATCCACTTCGTGAAACGCGATCTCACGCTTTGGCTTCCCGACGGCCTGGTGTATTTCCTCTTGTACGGCG
>SOHZ01000574.1 GCA_004377365.1 Anaerolineales bacterium
GAGCTATCCCGAGAGTGAGCCGATCACTTTTCAGACATACCCTGAGCAGTTACCACGGGAGATTATATCATCGCCATAAGCACATGTCAATTGAGGGCGTGAGGGCCTTCGGAAACCTCCTATGACAGAAGCATGACCATATCCATCACAACCCAGTTCAACCTCACTGGTGTCTTGTCGAGCAGCCAGATATGGGCTATTACGAGGGCGGGAGTTAGAGCGCACGGCCATCTTTGCCAACGCCGTGGCTGCCATCAACTGCACCCGCTTGAGCGGCCGGGCTGGTTTGCCCAGCCTTTCTGAGGTGGAGGCTTTCCTTAAGAAAAGACACAGTGGAGAGAGGTAAACTCTCGTCCCAGTGCTGCTAACTTTTGGCATGGTTCACGAATGGCCAAAACACCTTGACAATTTGCTCTCGCTCCCGCTGGATCGCCAGATCCAGCGGTGTGTAGCGATGTTTTACGGTGTGGGATCTGGCGATCCCGCACGAGCGGTGGTCATGCTGATTTACCCCGTGAACCATGCTCGATTTTCAAAGGTGCGAAAACAGGCTAAGTAGGTCGCCACAAGTTCCTCTGACTGTCGTCTTGCTCGCAGCCACCGCTCTCGGGGGCGTCTGGACGGGGGTATATCCCAAAATTGTCGGTGGTACTGTCATTGCGAGGAGCCCTTTGACAGGCTCAGGATGAACTCCGCGACGAAGCAATCTCGTTTGGCCAAGTCAGGAGATTGCTTCGCTCCCTCTGGTCGCTCGCAATGACAGACTGTGCTGCATTTACCGACGGTTCTGGGATATACGCTCTGGACGAGGGTATCGTTCAGAAGTGTGGGTGACTTTGTACCACCGGTTGGTGGATTTGTTGCGTTCACCTTGACACTTAGGCTCAGTAATGTTATAATGAACAACAGGAATAACAGCAAACATTAACTAATACTGCGCCATCGTTGTCTTCGCCTCAGCCAGCAGTCAGCACGAGGAGGTGCAAAGGCAAGATAGTGAGAGCCGAACTTTATACATCATGATGAGGTCGGCTTTTGTTGTTTTTACATAGCAACTGTGCGCTGAAACTCTGCCGTTCGGCTGAGCCCTGGTTCCGCGCCCTTCGTCCCGAGGCTCAGGGCCGACTTGTGGAAAGGAGGTGCTGCCTAACCATAGAATCCCAAACATCGTTGGTCACGTTACAGGATAAGGACCTTGAGGCTTTACATTGTTCACGATTCACAATTAGGAAAGGAGGAGGTACCATCATGCGTAGCAAATACACATCATTACGACAACACCACGAATACCAACTATGGCGTGAACAGGGACGCTTCCGGCCACCTTTCCGGCTATGCCTGGAACACCAACGTGGGCTGGATCAACTTTAGCCCCACTGACGGCGGGGTGACCATAGACCCTGCCACCGGCAGCTTCGACGGCTACGCCTGGGGGGAAAACGTGGGGTGGATTCACTTCGTTGAGGGGGCTGGCGACATCTACCTGCCGAGCATCCTCAAGAGCTTCCCTTGACCTGACCTGGTGGTGGAGAATATCATCGCCACTAGCAACGCTGCGACGGTGACCATCAGGAGCGATGGCAATGTGGTGATGCCGGACGACGCAGCCCACGAATTCTGGATAGACCTGTACACTTTGGAATAGCTAACACAAGACCTGACAGGTTTCGTAACAAAACCTGTCAGGTCTGGCTGCTCGAACCCGATGGAGAATGCCGGATGAGACTCTTCGTCTGGCCTTCTCTTGTGTTTGGAATGGAAATGAGATATAATAATTGTGAGTAGGGCTAGCTCTGCCCCCCCAGGTATCCAGCCTGGGCTATGTTGTCACTCTTGGTTAGAATATGGGATAGGGTAAGGAAAATGAAAAAGATCAGGCTTCTGGGATGGGTGTGTATCGTTCTTCTGGCAATTCTTATTACGTCTAATGTGGCGGCTCAAGGCACCCCTCACGTGGACGTGTTGACCCTTGACGGGGCGATCTCCACAGCCACCTTTGACTATTTCGACCGGGGCATTGAGACCGCCGAGCAGGATGGAGCCAGTTGTGTGATCATCCAGTTGAATACGCCTGGCGGTGAGGCTGGCGCTACTCTGAAGATCATGCAGCGCTTTGAGAACGCCCGCGTGCCGGTGGTGGTCTTTATCTGGCCGCGCGGAAGTCTGGCTGCCTCAGCCGGCACTTACATGACCTTGGCCGCTCACGTGGCAGCCATGGCTCCCAAGACCACTATCGGGGCTGCAGCCCCCGTCACCGGACAGGGCCAGGAACTGCCCGAGACCGTGAAGGAGAAGCTGGTCAACACTCTGGCCGGGCAAGCCAAGAACTTTGCCCAAAGGCGAGGCGAGGAAGCAGCCGAGTGGGCCGAGAAAGCGGTACGCGAGAGCCTGGTGGCCACCGAACAGGAGGCCTTGGAGAAAGGCGTCATTGACCTAATAGCGGACGACCTGGATGACTTGCTGATCCAATTGGACGGGCGCGAGGTGATGGTAGGCAGTCGAGAGTTCACTCTGCATACTCGTGAGGCCACCGTCAGCCATATCCCCATGACCTTCATCGAGGAACTCCTGTCTATCCTGATCAACCCCAACGTGGCCTTTATCCTCTTGACGTTAGGCGTCAATGGCTTGATCTTTGAACTCTCCAGCCCTGGCGGCTACGTGGCGGGCATCGTCGGATCCATTTGTTTGCTCCTGTCCCTCTACGCTTTCCAGGTGCTTTCGGTCAACTATATGGGGCTGGCCCTGATCGCTCTGGCCTTTGTCCTTTTCGTCGTGGACATCAAGGCTCCCACCCACGGTGTCCTCACGGTAGGTGGCATCGTCACCTTTGTTTTGGGCGCCCTTATCCTCTTTAACTCGCCTTATTACGCCGTCTCCAAAGGCCTGATCTTTAGCGTGGCTCTGGCTACGGGGGCCTTCTTCGCCTTCGTGATGACCAAGGCCTTGCGGGCCCAGAAGTGGCACGTCACCACCGGACGTGAGGGACTGATCGGTCAGATAGCCGAGGCGCGGACAGACCTCACACCTGAGGGGACGGTTTTCCTGCGGGGCGAGCACTGGAGGGCTATACTCGAGGAGGGTGTTGCACAAAAGGGCGAAAGAGTACAGGTGATAGACGTTGAGGGCTTTCGACTGCGAGTCAGGAAATTGGGAGATTAGGAAGACCTGACAGGTTTAGTAATTCATGCTTATTTGCCGCTAATTCGCCCCTAATGTACCTCATTATCTCACGCATGTTTGCCAAAACCTGTCAGGTCTGGCTTTTTACTACCGTGAAGCGGCAAGGGAGACCCTGGTGGCAAAGACAGAGGATCACCCCATAGATAAAGCGGATGCGTTGAGCAGACCCATCAGCCGCCGGCAGTTCGTGGCTGGCCTGGCGAGCCTCATGGCCCTCCTGGCCGCACGCTGCAAGCCGACCCCTGGCCCCACCCCAACTCCAACGGCCACACCTACGTCCGCGCCCCGTCCCACCAGCACGCCGACAGGTACTCCTACAACGGAAGCTACGGCAACGGGCACCTCGACGGCTACACCCATGCCGACGGATACGCCCATTCCTACGGATACGCCTGTCCTGAGCCCGACGAAGGGGCCTACGTCCGTACCCAGCCCCACCGCCACCCCTGTGGTTACCTCAACGGCCACGCCTGTTCCACGTCCCAAGGCAGCTATTGCTCGTTGCGCCAGCTACGACCGTAATCTGGTCGAACAGCAGGTGCGCGCCTTGGTAGAAGACCTGGGCGGGCTGCAAGACATCATCAAGCCAGGGGGCAGCGTGGCCATCAAAGTGAACCTCACCGGCGGGGCTTCCACCCAACCGCCGCCAGGACGCTCGCTGACCGAAGCCTATGCCACCCACCCCGAGGTGGTCCGCGCCCTGAGCATGATTCTGCGCCAGGCCGGGGCAGGCCAACTGTACATCGTCGAAGCCTGGGGAATGGATGCCTTCACCGTCTGCGGGTACGAGCCCGTAGCCCAGGAACTGGGGGCAGAGCTGGTTGACCTCAACGTGGAAGCCCCCTTCTCAGACTTTATCGTGGTGCCGGTCGGAGCCGGAGCTTTCGTTTACGACGGTTTCCCCCTCAACCGTATCCTTGAGAGGGTGGACACTTTCATCTCGGTAGCCAAAATGAAGTGCCACTACAACGCTGGGGTGACCCTCTCACTCAAGAATCAGATTGGCTGTACTCCAGAGCGATTCTATCACATTGAGGGGAACCTGGCTCCTCGTGCTGCCATGCATGGCTCGGCAGAAGAGTCGGTGACGCGGGTGCCAGGCGTTATCGTGGATATCAACCGCGCCAATCCCATTGACTTTGCCCTCATAGACGGGATCATGACCGTTGAAGGGGGGGAGGGGCCGTGGATCGCCTCTGTCGCGCCTGTCTCGCCTGGGTTGTTGGTGGCTGGCAAGAACCCGGTCTGCACCGATGCCGTGGCTACGGCGGCGATGGGTTTTGATCCCACGACCGAATGGCCGGCGACACCCTTCCTGCATGGCCGCAATCACCTGGCTATGGCCAGAGCCAGGGGACTGGGAACCAACGTTCTGGATGAGATCGAGGTCCGTGGGGTGCCCATTGCTGAGGCCCGCTTCCCCTTCAAACCAGCCATCGGATAAACATTCAGCAATCATCGAGGGGGTAGCGCCAGCTGAGTGCCCTGAAGCCCTTCGACATGCTCAGGATAAACTCCGCGAAAGGGTGTATCGAAGCCAAGTGGTTTTGGAAAGTCAATCTCGTGCTTGCAGAAGCCGCTTGGTCTCGATACGGTTCTCCACTGCGTTCTGAACCTACTCGACCGGCGCTGCCACTGCTGCTCACCAAACTATGTTACTGCGATCGTAACTACTCAGCCTGTCATTGCGAGGAACGAAGTGACGAAGCAATCTCCACCGTTGCTTAC
>SOHZ01000042.1 GCA_004377365.1 Anaerolineales bacterium
CGCCTTTACCCTCGCCCAGCAATCTGTACCAACGACCGACTCAGTGTAACGTTGTAATCAACAGCAGTCTTCTCTTCTATTCTAATTATACCACAAATTTCGCTTTTTTCACCTTAAAATTTTTCCCTTGACACCCCCTTAGACTCTTGATATAATCTCCATAGATAAAGTCCTCGAACAAGTCTTGCTCAAAGAGCAAAAAGACACCGCCCCCCGCTGGCTGGACCACAAAGAGCAGTTGGCCCTTTTGCGGGCTGTCAGAAAGAGGGAAAGCAAACGTGACCTGGCCATCATCCAGACCCTCTTAGGAACGGGCCTGCGGATTTCAGAGTTGGCAGCCCTCAAAGTCTCTGATCTGGAGATCTCAGAGCGCAAAGGTTGGCTTTATGTCAGAAAAGGAAAAGCCAGCAAGGCCAGGGACATCCCCCTGGACAACAAGACCCGCCAGGTCTTTTCAAGCTACCTTCAGGAACGACCGGAGGATGGAACCGACCTGCCTGCCGGCGAGGCAGGACGGCTCTTTTCAGGCCAGCGGGGGCCTCTCAGTGAGGCAGGGATCAACTACCTGGTGACCAAGTATGCCTACCAAGCCAGGCTTGAGGACTGCACCCCCCACACCCTCAGACATACCTTTGGCAAGACCCTGGTTGATGCTGGTGTACCCTTAGACCAGGTGGCCACGCTTATGGGCCATGAGTCCTTAGACACCACCAAAGTCTATACCAGACCGAGTAAAACAGGTTTGGAGCGGGCCGTCAGACGAGCGGCCGGGGAGCTATGAGACAACGAACTCACTTCAAAACCCAAGAAGGACGAGAGAAGCCATCAACTTTGGGAGGAAGAGATTAGACAAAAGGCCGTCCGTGTGATAAAATCTTAATTTCATTAAGAGTTGGCGAGAAATCTGAACAAAGAATCCAGAGGCAGCTGGCAGGGAAAACTCTATATCCGGTAGGGGCGATTCTGAGGACAGGAGCCACTGGTCATTGGAGTGCCATGCTGCACGAACGGTGATTTCCCAGCGGGAGCACGACAGGGCCTTCGCCAGCGGCGAGGACGACTCGCTTGGCTATCTTCAATCTGGCGGCTGTGGACTGTGTCACTCCTTCAAACCCACAATTGATAATGTTGGACTGATCGCAGCGTACCCGCCTGATTATACTCCTAATCAAAAGAGGGCCTCAAACTTATCAAGGACAAAGTCGATTAGTTTTAACAACTTGCGTCCGTGGGGCCCTCTCAAATCTTTCTCCACTGGGAAAGCATAAGATGCCGGCACTTTCACTTCTCCAGATGGAGTCTCCCAGGGATACTCAGCGTTTGGACCATCACGAGCAAGTGTAGGAGCCAACCGTTCAATTTGATCGGCAACGGGCAAGATTTCCTTCACATACGCGTGCAGTTGACGAATATTGAACTGAAGCGCTTGCCGAAGACCAGGGTTTTTGGCAGCAACTCGGAGAAAGCGAACAAAAGCTTTATGAGTTCTATTTACGCTGTCTAGGTTGGTGGTCCCACTTCTTAATAGCACTGCCTTGCCAAGTTTTTCAGCGGTCATCTGCAAGTAGTGGAGTTCATGACAAGCCGCACATGCATTCTCCGCAATTAACTTACGAGTATCCCAATCTGAACGCGCTTGCTCAAGATATGCATTAGCCCACATCTTCTCTTCCCTCTGGTAGTACTTCAGAGCGGTGGAATACACGGGCTTCTTCCAGAGACCAGCCTTCAGGTAATGGAATATCCCGGCTTTGAATCCGCTCCCATTCCGTGGGCCTGACATCAGCGATAAATATTGGGAAAGGCACATCCTTAGAAGGCGCAAATCGGAATGCTTGAATGCTTTCACTCGGTAAGGCGGTCCGATTAACTTCAATCAAGCGGATTTGCTTCTCCTCGCCGCTTCTCACCCAAATGATCTGCTCTATCTCATCATCGGCTTCGAAATGAAGTTGAGCAAGGCTTTCGACAAATTCTTCAGTGACTGTATCGGATGCCGCTATGAGCTTATGACGTTCATCCTGTCTTTGACGATAACGCCGAATTCTTTGGTAAAGGCCTCGCAAGTACGATTCTCTAAAATCTGCATCGTCGTCAAATTCTCGTTTCCTTACTAAATTCTCTGCATGGAGTCCGCGCCCTTTCAGTTCAGGACTATGGGGGTAATTGGTCAAAATATCTACGGGCAATCTAGGAAAAGCACCGCGCAAGTAATCGAACGCATCTATCCCCACATACGTAGCATCTGAACGTTGTTGCAGACGTTCGTCAAGGATAACTGCGCTGGCATTGTGTCCGTTAATCAGCGCAGCTAGATCCAAGAGATCCACCGGGGGAGAGACCGTGATCACCGTCACATCAATCAGCGCCTCAATGTCTTCTTTATAATCGCTGGCGCTATCTGGATCGTCTTCAACCAACAGAACAACGGGCTTATTTTCCATTGCCTCTTCCCTTTCGTCGACCTCGCTTCCGTGGCACTGGCAAAGTAACGATGAACTCGGCTCCAGGCAGCACGTTCCCGTGTTCCTTAACCTCGATTGAGCCCTTGTGGCTATCAACAATATCCTTGACAATCGCCAATCCCAAACCGGTTCCTATTGGCCTTCCTTCATCATCCACTTTCGTGGAGTAGATACCGAATATGCGTTCTGTATCTCCTTTTGGAATCCCAGGACCGCTGTCACGTGCGATTATCTGTAACTGGCGGTCAGACTCATTGTGACGAGTCTCGATCTGGATGTGTCTGTTTGCCATAGGTATGCGACCACGGCGAAATGCGGCCAGGGAATTGGTAACGAAGTTGACAACGATCGACTCAATCTCATAGGGAAAAGCATAGATATCTGGCACATCTCCTAGCTTTAACGTAATGTCTGCTTCGTTGGTCGTGCATATCTCCTGTAACGTCTCTTTGTGCAACTCTTGGATCAGCGAATTCACGTTGACCTTGTCCCGGCGGCGCTTATCACGACCGGTGTGGCGAAGAGCAAAGTTGCTTATTGAATATATGATTTGACTATATCTGTAGAGTCGCTTCATATACTGCTCGACCTTGTCATCGAAAAGAAGCGTCAGTGATGCAATGTGGTCTCCCAGCTGCTTGACTACATACATGACCTTACGGCTGGCCTCCAATACTTCGTGCCCCATTGAAGATGCAGCGATTCCGACAGTTGCCAGGTTTTGCAGCAGTTGATGCTTGTTTACTATCTCCTGTTGCTCCGCCTGGTAAGTAGTTCTCACTGCCTCGAATCTTTCAACCTGGGCTTCTCTAAACTGGTCTAACGCGTCAGCAAGGACAGTTTTCTGAGGACTATCGGTTTGAGTGACAAGGACTTCTCCAAACCTGTCGATTCCCTCAATGATGTCCTGCTCTGCTTCCTCTAAGACTTCCTCGACCGTTGGCGGTTCGGGGCCAAGCTTGCTTCTTTCATATTGTTGGCGATCTGTCTCGAAGACTTCGATGCACTTCAGCACGAAGCTACGCATATCGCGAAGGGCCTGATTGTCAAACAGACCTTCTCGGTTCGTTTGGTCTCTGAGATCGGGATTAGTTTGGCGGGATATGAAGACACTGGCAGCTACTTGGTTTTCGGCTATAACCCACCTAGATCCACTCGTGACGCCAGCTGGGTGCGTCACCCTCCGTGCATTTAGACCTAGCCAATCTCCAGCTCCGCCCGGATCACCATAGGGCTTGACGCGAAAGCCATCTCGATAGATTCGCACGCCACCGTAGATGCCAAGAAATTCTCTTAGCTGAGTAACGGTAATGCCGGTGCCCTTGAGAGCCGATGATGCACGTAGGTAGAAGTAAAGCTCGAACTCAAGAGGGCCACATTGTGGCTGTACTGGCTGGTCTTCTGGAATGTCAAATAACTCCTGCCACGTACGCCTGTAGCGTTTGAAGGGTCTGAGTCTACCACCAGGCAAGCCGTCTCTGGTCGTGATAGAAATCCTCACTTGTTTGTTCTCGTCTAATTTGGCTCGCATCTTGAAAAGCGCGGCCTTCGCCATCGGACTGCGGATGCGGCCGGAAAGATCCCTGGCCTCGTCGCAATCGAACCTGATGTTAAAACCTTTTAGCTTTGACTCAAAAGGAGGAACCAACACAACTAGATTGCGGTACAGTCGCACATACTCTCTGCGTGTCCAGCTATCTCGCAGACCCCTAAGCAGTAAGTGAGTTCCTGATTTCTCTTGACGCTGCAGTACCCTAATGGGCTGCGGAATCTCGTGTAGCGCCTTGGTCGTGTTCACAAACCCGTCCCAGTCTATGGCCATGCGGTACGTAGGTTCTGCTGGCCCACGCTCGGCAGGCTTAGGTGTCGTTTCTAGAATCACCTGAGACGCCAAGCGGTCCAGGGCAAAACGCCCAATGCCCTTGTCACCGACCCTGATGCGCCCCCCTGGAGAAATCGGTTCCCTCAGCTTATTGTCTGTCCCGATGACCATCCACTTGGTTTCAATATCCTCCCAACCCATTCCATGGCCATCATCCAGAATCTCAATCGTACCCTCAGGTGTACTTGCCTTTCGAAATCTGACGGTTACGCTCTTGGCATCAGCATCATAGGAATTTTTGACGAGTTCAAGCACCGCTACAACTGGGCTTGATATACTCTCTCGACCCAGCAATAGTGCAGTTCGGGCAGTGATGAAAAAAGGCAACTCATTTTGAGCAAGCGGTTTCTTAGCCACGACAGCCGCCTCTAGGTAGCAGGTGGAACTACTTGTGTAACTCGCCGACATTCCCTTGATGAGAGGCCGAAAAACCTGAAGATGTGCTTGTCAATCTGATCCAGTAGCTTCCGTCGTTCCTCTGTGGAGCTAGCAAGCAAGTCTCTTGCAAGATCACTCACTTCCTCCAGCAGGACCATAGGTGCAGGGATAAGTTCCAGCTC
>SOHZ01000461.1 GCA_004377365.1 Anaerolineales bacterium
ACGCTGGTGTGCAGCAAAACCTCGGAGGTCTTACCCCTCGAATCCACGTTGATCCTCTTTTCTTTAATTCTCACCTCCTAAAAAGTTCTATGCCCTTTCCCCAAAGCCGGGGGCTTTTGGGAAAGGGCCCGTGGCTATGGCTTTTGGCCCTGCGGGTGACAGATCACGCACTTATCCGCGATGTCTGTCACGCCTTTGGCCTTGTGGACTTGTTGCATGCCACTCTGGCCGTGGCAGGTCTCGCACGAATAGATGGTTGTATCGCTGCCCGGATGGCACAGGGTACAGTCGCCGTTTGTGCCGTTGTGATCCTGGGGGAAAGGATGTTCCCCACCTATCCCGCTGCCTTCCAACCGGCTGCTGGGCTGTGACATTCAGTGCAGTCGTCGCTGCCAAAGTCGTGGGGCCGCTGATGGCAATTGCTACAAGTGTACTGTATGCCCTTAAAGTTGGGCTCTTGGTGGCAGTCAAAGCATTGCACCTCGGCGTGTTTGCCTACCAGCTCCACCGGGTGAACGGCCAGCTCTACCTCTTGCCACACTTCAGTGGATTGGTGGCATGCGTTGCACTCCATGGCCGCCGCCACGTCGTGCGGGCCGATGTGACAATTGCTGCAATCGCTGAGCTCGCTGTCCAGTTGGCGGGCTCTGTGGCAATCCAGGCAGACGCTCATGGGGCAGATCACTTCCCCAGTCACCGGGTCAAAGCCGTGGCCGACGCCTCCATGACAGTCGCTGCAGGCTACATTCATCTCCGCGCCGTGAGCCACCGCCCGACCGTGCGGGGTGCGCAACTGGTCCTGTGGGAATTCGTCGGGCATGGTGCGGTGGCATAACAGGCACTCCTCGGAGAAGCGCAGGCTGGGGTCGGCGATCAATCCGACGTGGGCGGCATCTACGTCTTCCGTGTCCCCGGTGCCCCGGTGGCAGGTCACGCAGCCCAGCCGGCCGTGGGGCGTCCACAGCGATTCAGGTTCGATAGTCAGCCGATCCAATTCGCCCTTGTCAGCTCCAGCGTTTGCCAGGGCCGCCTGGTCAAAGTGGCAATTCTGGCAGTTTTTTGACAGTGGCAGGGCATAGGCCAGCAGCGGTAGCGTGGGCGTGGGCTCAACTTTGGGAGCCATGGCCTGGGCCGCCGGTTCAAGTACCAGGACAGTGACGATGGCCGCTACAGCCAGGGCCAATCCGATTAGAATTACCGTCCAACGAGGCCATCTGGATGGGATCATGTTTCACCTCCTCTGATCACCACAGGGCGGCCGGTACGCCGCTGGCGACGATGATGTAACGCAAAAACATGCCGGCGATAATGAGGCCAGCCCCGGAACCCAGGCCGGAAGCTATGGAGTGACGTCTGGCCCCGATGGCGTAGGCGTGCACCACAAAGGGATAAACCAATCCCGGTACCACCACACCCACCCAGAAAGCCACGCTCAGTGGGCCGCTCAAGATGTAAGTGGCTGATTGGGCTGCCCCTCCACTCTGATTCAAAGCTACCAGCAGCAGTATCCCAATGAGCACACCTTCCAACCCGATCAGTACCAGGTGGATGATAGGCATGTAGTGGAAGCGGCGCATCACTGCTGGCACAGCCAAGGTGGCCGACAGGTCAACGGTCAGACCCAGGCCGGTGGAGATGGCCGAGACCAGGAACAAAATCGGTAGCATGGGGACGGGCAGGCCAGAGACAATAGGCGTGGACCAGAAGGGGATAGACGGCCCCACGGCCGACAACAGTACGCCGGTGTAGATGGCCGTGCCCACGGCGAACAAGCTGCCGACCCCAGCTACTATGTGCTTGATCCAGCGCAGCGGCAGCCGGCGAAGTGGAGGGAAGCGGCGGATGAACAGCCCTCGCCACACCCGGGGGTAGAGCTCCATCAGTTCCAGAAAGCCGTACGCGAAGCACAGGGGGATGAAGAGGCTCAGGATCCAGATGCCCCAGGTCATCACTGAGCGGAAGTGGGTAAACATGTAAAAGATGCGCCAGGGTTCTCGCAGGCCAGCCCCAAGGTCGAGGACGAGCAACACTGTGCCCAGGAGCAGCAGCGGCCCACAGACGGTGGAGCCCACCAGAGAGGAGGGGCAAAAATCGTGTTTGTATTGCTCACCTGTCCATTCCATAATAGCGGCCACCAGAAATGCCCCAGCCCCCAAGCCGCCCAGAAACAGGTAGATGGGTGGCAACCATTCCCAGATAGTTTGCATGGTCACACCTCACTCGATGATATAGCGGAGCACCGCTGGTTCGGTGCCGAACTCGGGATGCAATGGCTTGGCCTGTCCCGAAGCGATGAGTTGAGCTATTTCACTGTCCGGATCGTCGGTGCAGCCGAACAGGCGTGCCCCCACCACACAGGCGTGGACGCAGGCTGGTTGGCCGCCGCCCAGAACGTAGTCCAGGCACAACCAACACTTGTCGGCCACGCCTCGCTCCTCGTCAAAGATACGGGCCTGGTAGGGGCAGGCCACCATACAGTACTTGCAGCCCACGCACAGCTTTTCATTGGTCAACACCACTCCGTCGTCGCGGATGTAGGTGGCGTTGACTGGACAGACGTGGGCGCAAGGTGGGTCAGCACAGTGCTGGCACTGGACGGGCAGAAAACGCTCGTTTTCTCCTTCGACCCGGCTCAGGATGTGGATGCAACTCTGGCCTTCGGGCAGGTCGTTGCGCAGGTTGCAGGCCGTCTCGCACGCGCCGCAGCCCACGCATTTGGTGGTGTCAATGATCAGGGCGTAATCTGCCTTTGTCTCGGCTGGCTGCGGACTGGCCAAGCCTCTGGCCAGGGCCGTCCCACCGCCCATGGCACTCAGCGCTCCCCCGACCAGGGCCGATTTCAGGAAGGTACGCCGTGAAACTGATTGTGGAGCCATATCTTGCCTCCTCTAACTTGGCTATATATCTCCTTGTGGCAGAATACTCAGGATTGAATATAGCAAACTAGTACTGTCAAGGCAGATTATACCAAACTTTTTAGCATTTGTCAAGAAATACTCCACAGTTTGATCCTCAGACTTGAAATTTTGAGAGTTATGTGTTAGAATAGTATGTAAATAGGGATAACGGATGCGCTGCGACAACCAGAATCCACGCTTGGGGACCGCTAGAAATAACTTTCCATTTTGCCCCAGGGCAATACAGACAGGACAACGGTTACACAGGCAAGACTAGCATCCTGAGTAGGCCGGAACTGCGTCCTGAGGACACCGAAGGGCGGAGTGGAGGCCGTATCGAAGCCTGTCCTGAGCCAGTCGAAGGGGGCGGGTTGTGATAGCAAGTGAGGGTCCAGGATAAGCCGCACCCTTCGATACGCTGCTTCACTACGTTCCGCAGCTACTCAGGATGCTCAGATGGTTCCGAAAGCGGGAAGTTGTTCTTTTGCAGGCTCTTAGTGCTCAAACTCCGAAAGAGGTAGGAGGTGAAGTAGATGGCTACCAAAGTTGACCTTTTGTTGTTGGGCTTGTTGATGGACAAACCGATGCACGGTTACGAGATCAATCAACTGATCAAGAGCGCGGAAATTGATGCCTGGCTTAATGTCAGCATGCCCTCGATCTATTACTCCCTCAACAAGCTGCGAGAGAAGGGCCTGATTGCTGAGACCAGGCAGCGGGGTGAAGGTTCGCCGACCAAGAGCGTCTATCGCCTCACCGATGAGGGTCGCACACGATTCTTCACCGCTATGGAAGAGAGCCTTGCCTCCCACGAGAAAATGTACTTCGACTACGACCTGGGCATCTTTCTGTTGAATAAACTCCCCCGTGAGCGTGTGATCCCCCTGCTGGAACAGCGCCGGGCTTTCCTCGACGATTGGCACACTTCGCTGCAGGAGCAGATAGCGCGCATTGGAGAAGATAGCCGCTATCCCCTCAGGCAAGCCATTCTCAATCACATGGCTTCCCACGTGCAACTGGAAAGCCGCTGGCTGGAAGGCTTGATCCGGCAAATCCAAGGGGAGGAAGAGATGCCGGCTGGCGCGGGGATGGGGTTGATGATCCTGGCTGGCGACCTGCGGGACTATCACCTCCCTGACCTGATCCGTCTCATCGCCTCCGGCAAACACGGCGGCACTCTGAGCGTCAGCGATGGCTCTGCCTGGCGCACCCTCACCTTTCAAAAAGGCAAGCCGGTTTGCACCGCCTCACGACACTTGCACTCCACTACCGATGGGGTACAGACCAGAGAGCAGGTCCTTGGTGATATCTACGATCTCTTCCGATGGCAAGAAGGCTCCTTTACCTTCGATCAGACTATCGGTCCCGGAGAAGGATGCCTGGTCTTGAAGATGAGCGTCGAGAACCTGATCTTGGCAGGCACCCGTTGGGTGGACAACTGGTCCATCATTCAAAGGTTTGTCCCTTCGGCCGATGCCATCTTTGAGGTCTACCGTCCTCTCGAGACTTTCCCAGACCTCCAATTGACCCCTCTGGAGGACCGGGTGCTGGCTTGCGTTGACGGTTTGAAAGATCTGGCTGCCATCGCCCAACAGAGCGAGCTCACCGTCTTTGAGACCAGCAAAGCCCTCTACTGCCTGACGGCTGTCGGCCTGGTACGCACTGGCGACCTGGGCAAGATCCGGCTGCGGCGCGTCTTCCGCGAGATCTCCGAACTGCTGTGCCGCAGCACTATCCCCTGGCGCTCCTCGCCCACTGATCGCGCCTGCGAGGAAGAAGTGAATCAGTTGAGCGAACACCTGCCCTTCTGCCTCAACGAGGGGAGGATCGAAGACCGGGCCGACCCTCGTTTGAGGACCGATGAGTTGGTGGGGTTCTACAAATCCTTCCTGAGCATCCAGTTGGACGTCATCAGCCGACGCTTTGGCCAGGATAATGCCCGACAATCCTTTGAGCAAGTGCTACGCCAGTTGGCACCTGAACTGCAGGAGGTCTCTGCCAAGTATGGCTTCGAGAGTCTGATCAACTGACTGACAGACGCTCCGGCCTAGTACACCACCACAGTAAAGATGATACGTCTGTCATTCTGAGCCGGAGCGCAGCGGAGGCGAAGAATCTCGTTGGTTGCATAGAAAAACGCGCTTGTTTGCCTAAAACGAGATTCTTCGTCGCTTCACTCCTCAGAATGACAGCTTATCAAAATCAGTGTGGTGGAGTACTAGAAGAATACTAGGAAAATGAAAAGCCCTGCGAGGGAGGATCCCTCGCAGGGCTTCTCTAATTTCCCCAAGCGAGCTTGAGGCTCGAATGTAGCCTATTTTAACGATGACAGTACGGATTCGCGATACTCTGAAGACCTGCCTTCTGACGGACACACTTAAATGAGGCAGCCTCACGCTGGTCGCCACCCTGCCCCCTCACTCCTGAGTACCTCTTCACAGCCTCAAGCGTCCCACCGGATGCCCGGTATGCTGCGGCCGCAAAAGTCGTGGGGGCGGCGATGATTGACAACGTCTCTGACTCAGTACCGCAGGAGTAACGCATGGAAACGGGAGGGGGTGGCCCAAACTTAACGCGCTACTCCTGGTGAGAGGCGTCAGGCATTGCCCTTTGCCTAGGCTTCCAACAGGTCTTTCAAGTTGTTGAGACTGGTCTCCAACTGTCGCTGAGTCATTCGGAGGGCGAGCGGCTCGGCCAGCTTGAAGAATCCACCCGCCTCGGCTTCGGTGACCATGGTGACTTTTGTGCTGCCGTCGACGGCCTCAAAGAGGAAGCCACCCTGGAACACCGGAAACGGTCCCGACGTAGCCTTCCACCCGTGCTTGCTGGGCGGTTCGTGCTCTGTGATCTCTCCGGCCGTCTCAAGCCTCCGGCCCAGTAGTTGCATCATGTAGGTATACTGCGAGCCTACACCCAACGGGCCCTCGGAAGTGATCTTCGCTTCCAAGACCCCTGACTGCCACTGTAGGTGAGTCTCGTAGTCAGTCACAAACGCAAAGACCTCCTCAATGGGCCGGTTGATCACCACGCTCTGCTCTATCTTTATCATCTCAATTGCCTCCTTTCGTTTTTTGTCTGTTGTGGCGGGCCACCCTTCCGTGCGCCCGCTCTTGCGTTCACTAGGGGCGAATGTCAAGTGGTGTCAGGTGCGTTGGCGAAGCTGTCGCTGTGAGGGCAGCTGCCAACGCAGCCGCTAGGCGAAATTCGCCTCCGGAACAGTCCGCCCTTGCTCAAACCCTTTTCTAGCAGGTTCCTATCGTGCCGGGGTGCAAGGTGGCCGCCTGACTGCCAACTAGCCTTGCATCATCTGCTTGGCCAACTGAAGCCCATCTTCGGCTGTGATAGCCGGGAGTACGGTGATGTCAAAAACATCACCCCATTCAGTGGTTACTGCCATGATCGGGGCGATGCTGTCCGCCTCGATGATGGAGATGACCACTGGGTTGCCCTGGAGCCAGTACTCGGCCACCACTCGCACTCCCTCGGGGTACTGCCATTGCGCTCGCCGGGCAATGGTCTCCTTGGGGCTTCCTCCTGTCGCTTTTAGCAATGCTACGAACAGCATAGTTTGTCTCCTCTCGTTAAGCTGTAGTGTAGACTTGAACAGGCACGACACACTCGGAGCGTACCTTAATCTTGATGGTGCAATCCGGCGCATCACCTCCTTTCGGCGAGATTTCGCCTTCTCGCCGCTACCAGGAACGTATGAAGGCCACCAGGTCTGCTATCTGCTCGTCCGTCAGCGTCTTCCCGAAGCCGGGCATGGAAGTGCCGGGCAAGCCCTCGGCGATGAACGTGGCCAGCGTGGCGTCATCCATCCCCTGTGCCGCGTCCTTCAGGGCAACGGCGGTGAGCGGACCCCCGGTCCCCTTCTCACCGTGACACACGAGGCAGTACACGCCGAAGAGGGCCTCACCCCGGGCAGCACCCGTTCCGGTAGCCGCCGCTCCGGTCAGCGTGGAGGCAGGGACCTCGTGGGCGATGGGCTCCAGCGAGCGCAGATACAGCCAGGCCGCCCGCAGGTCTTCTTCACTCCACCGGGCATACGACGGCCAGGGCATGAAGGGCAGCATCACCGTGCCGTCCGGCCGGAGGCCAGTGCGCATGGCGGTCATGAATTGCTCCTCGGTCCAATCGCCGATGCCCGTGGCCATGTCCGGCGTGAGGTTGGAGCCGGTGGTGCTGAACCCTTCCTCGGGAAAAGGAAAGAGACCCCCAGCGAAGGGCCGGGTCATATCGGACGCTCCGGTGTTGGGACTGCGTGGCATGTGACATTCGGCGCAGCCGGAGGCATGCCAGGCCAGATATTTGCCATACTCGGCCGTCGTGCCTCTGGGCGGGGCGACGACCGGTGCGGTGATGGCAGGCTGGGGTTTGACCATCCCCAGCCCTATCAGCGCCTTGTATGCGAAAGACGTCCGATTGGCCGGAACTTTGTTGCGCACTGGCGGCAGGGAGCGCATGTAGGCCACCAACGCCAGGGCGTCCTCGTCGCTCAGGCCGTGGGCGAATTCGTAGGGCATGACGGGGAAGATTAGGTGTCCTTCGCGGTCCAGCCCCTCCCGGATGGCCCGCACCAACTCGCCATCAGACCAGGTCCCGATGCCCGTTTCGGGGTCCGGCGTGAGGTTCGAGCCGTAGAAGAAGCCAAAGCCCGGGCCGATTTCCGTTGCGTCGAACTCGAGGCCGCCGGCCTGGGGCTCTTCAGGGCTATGGCTGCCCTGGGAGCCGTGGCACATCCAGCAGAGATTGGAATACTCGTACAGGTACTCACCCCGCGCCACCGTCTGCGCGTCCGTCGGCGCGGTCATCTGGGGGACTGCCCGGCTCACCGGGCGATCCCAGGTGAGTTGCACGTAGACGACCAGGCCGATGACCAGCACGACCAGTACGCCGACCAGAATGCCGAGTCCTTTGAGAATGCGTCGTAACCACTTTTTCATTTCAATTTCCTCCTTATCTTTCTCTGAGGTCACTGACCTTATTATCAGCTCGTTAAAACGTCTCAACCACATGAGACGCATCTGGCCCCGCACCGCAGGGGCAGCGATTAGAAACGGGAAGGTGGCCCACGAACTTGAACACGCTACCCCTGGTGAGGGCCGTCAGGCTCTGCCCTAAGCCTAGGCTTCCAGCAGATCCTTCAGGTTGGCCAAATTGGTTTCGAACTGCCTCTGAGCCGTGCGGGCCAAGATTGGCTCGGCCAGCTTGAAGAAGCCGCCTGTCTCCACTCTGGACACGCGAGTGACCTTGGTGCCGCCCGCGACGGATTCGAAGGTGATCTCATCCTCGGCTGATACAGGCCCTGAGGTGGTCTTGAACGCGAACTTGCTGTTTGGCGCGTAGTCAGTGACCTCATTGGTGCCCTCCATCCGCCGGCCCAGGAATTGGACCAGGAAGCTGAACGTCGTACCCACGCCCACAGGGCCCTCGGAAGTTTTCTTCGCTTCTACGACCTCCGAAGCCCACTGCGACCACTTCTCGATGTCGGTCATAAATGCAAAGACCTCCTCGATGGACCGGTTGATCACCACACTATTGCTTTCGATTTTTGGCATCTTATTGTCTCCTTTCGTTTCTTGTCTATTGTCGTTCGTCTGTCGTGGTGGGCTACCCTCCCGTGCCCACTGTCACTGTGGCTCAGCAGGCCCAAAAAATGGTGCCGTCTTGCCTCTCGCCTCCTGCAGGCTTATAGCCAGGTTTCCTCTCCCAGGCGCAAGCGCCGCGGGCTTTCCCTCTTGCCTGACAGGGGGGCGAATTTCGGTGAATATTCTCGGCATATATGCAGTGCCCGACCGAAGGAAGGACATTGAGCGAAACGGTCTGTTATCTCTATCTACAGAAAACAGATGGTGAACCATTGTTTGGCGCCCTCGAGGCCGGACGCTAGTCCGGCTTACGGGCGCGGAAGTTGATGCCCAACGTGCCAAAGTCGGCTGCGCTGGATTCCTGCGGAGCACCGCTGAACACGTCCGCCCGCCAGGTGATCTCAAAATCTACGAAACCGGCGGCCACGACCGTGGCTTCCAGCTCTGCTTCTAGCAGAGCACCGGCAATTCAACCGGTCCATAGGTCTATGTCGCGTTTGGCGCTGTCAGGCACGGCTTTCTGCACCAGGATATCAGCGAGCTGCAGGCGGCCGGTGGGCTTCAACACGCGGGCCATCTCCCTCAGGGCAGCGGATTTATCCGGCATCAGGTTGAGTACACCGTTGGAGATGAGCACGTCGGCCCAGCCGTCCGGCACAGGCAGCGCCTCGCCGTAGCCCTCGCGGAACTCGACGTTGTCCAGCCCGGCTTCGGCGGCCGCATCCCGAGCTTTCTTCAGCATCTCTGGCGTCATGTCCACGCCAACCAAATGGCCAGTCGGACCAACGAGGCGCGCTGCAATCAGGCTATCGAATCCAGCGCCGGAGCCAACATCCACGACATGCTCACCGGCCTTGATTTCGCCCAAACTGAAGGGGTTGCCAGTACCGGCGAAGGATTCGACTGCGCCCACCGGGAGCGCGTCAACCCAGGCATCGGCATATCCCAGCATTTTCGCCAGGGGCCGCCCGGTGTGGAAATGGAAGCCTTTCTCCGGGTTACTGGCGACCTCGGCGTATTCCTTGCGAATCTCACAGCGCAAGGTTTCAACGTCAACGTCGGGGGTTGAAATTGGTTGCACCATTGCGTCCTCCTCTCTTCAGTTGCCAGCCGGAATTTCGTCTAATGTTTTTGGGATTGCCGAAGTCGCCGGAGGCGATAAGGAAAGCACAGCGAAATCGGAAACCCCGTGTTGATATACGCAATCACATCTCCCATCGGCACCGCGCGAGCCATCTCTTTAAGACAGGGCTCTTACGTCCTCAACTCAACCTCTAGCGGTATCGTCCGGGTGACACATTCCACCCCCGGACACCGTTCTTCTGTTAGAGCTAGGATCTTTTCCAGTTCGTCGCGTGAAGCGCCCTCGGCCTGTACGGTGAACTTTACTTTCTCTATGATGTTTTCATCCGTGAGTCCCATCTGTTTCCGCAGGTCCATCCAGTTCTCTGCGGTCACTTCGAGCCCCGTAAGCTGTACACCCTTACTGGCGGCTGTTGCCACGAAGGTGGCAGCGAAGCAAGCCGCCAGTCCATAAAGGCAGTACTGTATTGGATCAGGGCTGGTGCCCCAACCACCAGCAAAAGGTGGTAGTTCTGCGTTGAGCACGACCTTTCCCTTGGCATATTCGACCGTGGAAACGAACTGCGGCTTGCCCTGCTCGAACACCCAGGAGCCTGTGACGCCCTTGGTTTTCTTGGCCTGGGCTGGGTCTTCTTGTATCGTAGAGACGAACCTTTCTATCTCTTGCACGTTCACATTATTCATCTTTAAACCTCCTTAGTGAATAGGGTGCGATTCGGAACGAGTCGCACTGGTGGCTGCCAGTAAACAAAGTAGAAATCGGTTAGGTCATTCGTTCAGCATAGCTGCTATACTTGTCACCTCCTTTCGAGTTACGCGTACGGCTTGATGCCGACGGAAAGATATGCATCGTTGGTGTACTCGCTGGGATCTCGAAACCTGCTCCGGAACTCTGCGGTCACGCGTTCCCGAAACTGTTCCCACTGCGCCTCGTCGAGCATCTGGCGCATGAACCTCGCCTTCATACTGTTTTCCCTGTTGGAAAGGTAGTCGGCCACGCTCATGGTAACCCGGTACTCACGGCGCCCAACATAGAGGCTGATGAGCCCGGCGTCTTGGAGGGCCTCCCGCAGGTGTACGGGGTCCGAGAACCATTCCTCCCACGGGATCGCCTGACGAACAGCATCGCGAAGGAGGTCTTTGCTGACGAAGGACTCGGCTATATCCCGCCACACTTGGCTGAACTTGCTCTGGCTCGTCCCCCAAGCCGTAACTCCCAGCTTGCCCCCCGGCCGGAGAACCCGGACCATGTCGAACAGGGCCGTCTCGTAGCGGGTGAAGTGGGAGAGGACAAAGTTCGCCAGCATCCCGTCGAAGGTCCCATCGGGAAAGGGCAGGCCGGGGACCTCACCGGCGACCAGTTGCGACACGCCCTTCCCCTGCGCAAGGCGGAGCATCTCCAAGGAAGGGTCGAGCCCGACAACGACGCCCTCCGACCCCACGGCCTTCAAGGCCGGGAGGGCGGCCACGCCGGTCCCGGTACCGATGTCGAGTGCCAGCCCTCCCGGGGGGAGCCCGAGCATGGCCACCAGATCCCTGGCCGGCAGTGTGAATAAGGGAGCCTTGATGCGGTCGTAGGCGGCAGCCACGGGGTCGTAGGACCGCCACTCGTGCATCTTTGGCTTTCGAGTCCTGGTCATACGACACATCTCCTTCTCCGTGTTCCGCTAGGCCAGGTGTAGTAGAGGCCAATCCCTTCGACTATTTCCCGAAGAACTGGCTGACGGGAGTGATCGTGGCCGTGCACCGCTTAAAGCCCGGGCACAGGAACTTTTCGACGGTGTCATAGTCGTCGGCCTCCATGATGTAATACAGGATGTGCTCGGTGTAGGACCCGTAACCCGCCACGATCTTGAGCCCCGGCACGTTCTCCGGCTTCTCGTGGAGGATCTCGCGTCCCCCGGCATCAATGGGACAGGTCTCCGGCGTGTGGGTCTGGGTAATGAGGAATAGCATCGCGATTCACCTCCTTGCTTAACTCGCATGTTGATCACTAATCGCCGCCAGGAAGGCGGAGAAACTAACCCCCACTGGCGCCATAGGCATCATCTCCCTTCTGTGGCCAACACTTCCTGTTCATCCTCAATCCCGGACGCGGTCCCCCAATGTCCCACGGTGCTGGCCAGAGATAGAGCAAGTCGTGAATAGCGGCCGTCCAGTTCATGGCTCAACCCCTTTCCGCCTCATCAGGTAGACGGCGTCGTCTGCCCACGGGGGCGCTCCGGGCGGCAAGACTCGGAGGGATTCGATGTCGAACTGCCGGCTGAAGCGGCGCTCCACCTCGCCGGGAGCAACCTCGCCACCCGAGCTGAAACGTCCCCGCCGGACGAAACAGCGTAGGAAATAGCGGGAGCCGGGTTGGGTCAGGCGCAACACTGTCCGTACATAGCCCTCACGGGCGACCGATCCGAACAGGCTGTGCAAGCAGCCGTTATCCACCAGCAGATCAAACGGCCCCTTAATCCCCGCCAGATTGGTCACATCGCTGACGAGAAACGTGGGCGAAACTCCTGCCGCCTGAGCTTTGCGTCGAGCCTTGGCGATGCCCCGTGGGGAGATGTCCACCCCGCTGGCGTCGAAACCCTGCTGAGCCAGGTAGATCACGTTCTCTCCGATGCCGCAGCCCAGGTCAATGGCCCTGCACGGCTCCAACTTGCTGTCCTCCACCAGACGCACCAACTCTGGACGCGGTCCTCCAATGTCCCACGGTGCCCGCCAGAGATAGGCCAGGTCCCACAACCGTAGCCACCAGCCCATGGTGATCACCTTCTTTTGCGGTATGCTGGTTGCCGCCGTTTCGTCTCACGGGGCGATTGGCGAAAGTGGCATATTGGGGCGAGTGTGCCAGCCTACTCCAATACGCTGACTCAAAACAAAGAGAGCCCTGCGAGAGAGTTCCCCCTCCTTTGCAGGGCTTCTCTAATTCGTTCTAAAAGCGATCTTGAGGCTCGGATGCAGCTAGCCTCGCTTTCGGCGCAGCACCAGGCCAGCACCCACGGCCACCAAGCCACCGGCGATTGCAACCGCCGCCAGCGGGAATGCTACCGCTCCTGAGACCGGCAGCTCGGCCGGGGCCCCGGCGCTCAGATTTAGAGCGATGGGCCGGGCAGCAACGCTGTGGTTGGAGCCTGTGTCATCCATAACGGCCAGCCCGAAGTGATAGGTACCACCGGGAGTGAAGACCTGGTCTACCTTGGCGCCGTCTTTGGTGGCGTTGGCTCCAGTGTCCAGGGCGCGCTGGACCTCAACCGTCCACGTTCCATTGGCCCACACGCCGTAGGATTTGACATCAGCTCGACTGCCGCCGGGGTTGCGCAGTAGATAGCCGGGCACCTTGTCGCCGGCGGCCGGGGCGGTGATCTCCGCCTTCTCGCTGTCGAGCAGGAAGTGGCTGGCCAACTCGGCGGGCACTCCTGGCAGAGCGGACGGCGTGCCTGCCCAGGTGTACGCCGGGCCGTCGCCTGCTTCGTTCTTGTTGTCCTTGTAGGTGCTGTCGCCGCCGTCGCCGTGGTGGCCGGCCTCGACGTCCCCCTCTTCGTAGGTGTTATCTATGTATTTGTCGTCACTGTAGCTCATCGGGTTGGAGCGGGCCGCTTTCCAGTGCCACTCGTCGGCGAACTCGCCATCGGCGTTGGTGCGCATCCCGTCCGCGTGACATGTCACCATGCAGCCCTGCTCGGCGAAACCGGTCACCCCCAGGTCCCATATGATGCCGAAGCGGTCCTCGTTGCCCGACTTGCTCCAGGCTGAGCCGTCGTATTCCCACAAGTTTTTGTCAATGCTCATGGTAGAGTCGGCCCACTTGAGCAGCATGTAGATGTTGTTGTCATCGTAGACTGCCTTGAGGGTGACGTCAACGTCGCCAATCTTCCCGCCGGAGACGGGCACGGCCAAGGCCGTGGCCTCGCCCCAGGCCGCATCGGTACCGGTGCCATCCAGGGTGGGCCCGGCAGCCACCTTGACCGCTGTCAGAGTCGCTCCCTCGGCTAAGGCCAGACTGACCAGAGAGGCTCCCAGGATGACGGTGAACACAAAGAGAGTTATCTTCTTTGCCATTGTTTGATTCTCCTTTCATCATTGGTTTTCTAACATGAGGTGTGGATAGTTTCTCAGGAATCTTTCGTCTCCCTTCAACTCACTCCCCTTCATTTCCATTGCTTATCTGCTCATCGGGCTTTGACAATTATTATAGCACACCCAGGTCAAAGAGGTGTTCAGGCCATGTCAAAACTTTGTCAAAAATGCTCTTTCTGACGCTGTAGGGTCTTGCTTTTGGCTGCTGACCCTGGTATAATGTTAACGAGGCATTCTTTGCCAGAAGGGAGGATCAGCTATGATAACGGCCCAAGGTCTACACCGGCGGGTTGCCGCATTGCGTTGGATATTACCCCTCATCCTGTTCCTCGTCATAGCCGGGTATGAAACCTGGGAGCACGTGATCGCCAGTTACGAAGAGGTCAGTATCGATTTCTACGTCGAAATCATCGTCTTTGGGATAGTGGGCTCCACGGCCGTGTACTTTACCCTCACCTGGATTGCGCAGAGCCTGCAGGCATTGGATAAGGCTGAGGAAGAGATACGACAACTCAATGTCGAGTTGGAGCGGAAGGTGGAGGAGCGGACCCAGAGCTTGCGGGAGGCTTACGAGGAGATGGAGCGGACGAACGAGAGCTTGCAGGAATTGGACCGCCTGGAGTCCGAGTTCGTTTCCCTGGTCTCGCACGAGCTGCGTGCTCCTCTGACCAACATCAACGGTGGCATCGAGCTGATCCTGCGCTTCGCTAAAAACCTGGATGAGGGACAGCGGGACATCCTGATCACTATCAGTGAACAGAGCGCCCGCCTGACCAAGCTGGTGGAAAACATCCTTGACATCTCGATAATTGATGCCGGTAGGTTGCAACTCAACCTGGGTCCCGTCGCTCTGGCCCCTCTCCTGGCCCGGGTGAGGCGGGAGATCGAGGCCATGACCAGTGAGCACCGCTTCCGCTGGCCTGAGCCGGGCGGCCTGCCCCTTGTCTGGGCGGACGAAGACCGCTTGACCGATATCCTGCTCAATCTCCTGGACAACGCAGTCAAATACTCACCGGTCGGAACCGAGGTCACCATTCAGGCCAGGCCCGACGACAGGCGAATGATTGTATCGGTGACCGACTGCGGTATAGGCATCCCAGAGAAGGAACGGCTCAAGATCTTTGACAAGTTTCACCGGGTGAACAACCGCGACGCCAAGGACGTCTACGGTTACGGCCTGGGGCTGTATATGGCTCGCCGATTGGTGGAGGCGCAGGGTGGTGAAATCTGGGTGGAGAGCACAGTGGGGGAGGGATCACGCTTTAGCTTCTCCATCCCCCTGGCCAGGGAGATAGAGGGCGATGCAGGCTAAAATACTACTCATTGACGACGACGCGGCTCTCTTGAAGCTATTAGGGCAATACCTGGAGCAGGCCGGCCATAAGGTTAGTCGCGCCGCCAACGGACGGCAAGGCTTACAGACCCTTTACAAAGAGCGGCCGGACCTGGTGATCCTGGACGTGATGATGCCCCGCCTGGATGGCTGGACTGTGTGCGAGCGCATCCGCGACCTTTCTGACGTGCCCATCATCATGCTGACGGCCAAGGGGGAGGAGATGGACAAGCTCAGGGGCTTCCGCCTGGGCGTGGACGACTATGTCACCAAGCCTTTCAGTTTCGCCGAGTTGACGGCGCGGGTGGATGCTATCCTGAGCAGAGTGCAGCGTTCAACGGGGCGCAGGGATGCTCGTGTCTACCATTGTGGCGAATTGACCATTGATTTCGAGAGCCACACTGTGTTGCGTGGCGAGGAGGTCATCAGCCTGACGCCTACAGAGTTCCGGCTCCTCAGGTGCCTGGCCCAGAACGCCGGGCGTGTCCTTTCCCCAGAGCGCCTCTTGCGTGAGGTGTGGGGGCCGCAATACATTGATGAGACAGGGTACATCCGCCGCTACATCTGGTACCTGCGCCAGAAGATCGAGCCCGATCCCGGCCATCCAGAGTACATCCTCACCGAGCGCGAATTTGGCTATCGCTTCCGAAAGGACTGAGGTTGGCTTGGTATCGGGGTGCGATGCAAAAGTCTTTGACATGGTAAACAGATTGTGTATCACAGGCTGTGCAAGCAGCCGTTATCCACCAGCAGATCAAACGGCCCCTTAATCCCCGCCAGATTGGTCACATCGCTGACGAGAAACGTGGGCGAAACTCCTGCCGCCTGAGCTTTGCGTCGAGCCTTGGCGATGCCCCGTGGGGAGATGTCCACCCCGCTGGCGTCGAAACCCTGCTGAGCCAGGTAGATCACGTTCTCTCCGATGCCGCAGCCCAGGTCAATGGCCCTGCACGGCTCCAACTTGCTGTCCTCCACCAGACGCACCAACTCTGGACGCGGTCCTCCAATGTCCCACGGTGCCCGCCAGAGATAGGCCAGGTCCCACAACCGTAGCCACCAGCCCATGGTGATCACCTTCTTTTGCGGTATGCTGGTTGCCGCCGTTTCGTCTCACGGGGCGATTGGCGAAAGTGGCATATTGGGGCGAGTGTGCCAGCCTACTCCAATACGCTGACTCAAAACAAAGAGAGCCCTGCGAGAGAGTTCCCCCTCCTTTGCAGGGCTTCTCTAATTCGTTCTAAAAGCGATCTTGAGGCTCGGATGCAGCTAGCCTCGCTTTCGGCGCAGCACCAGGCCAGCACCCACGGCCACCAAGCCACCGGCGATTGCAACCGCCGCCAGCGGGAATGCTACCGCTCCTGAGACCGGCAGCTCGGCCGGGGCCCCGGCGCTCAGATTTAGAGCGATGGGCCGGGCAGCAACGCTGTGGTTGGAGCCTGTGTCATCCATAACGGCCAGCCCGAAGTGATAGGTACCACCGGGAGTGAAGACCTGGTCTACCTTGGCGCCGTCTTTGGTGGCGTTGGCTCCAGTGTCCAGGGCGCGCTGGACCTCAACCGTCCACGTTCCATTGGCCCACACGCCGTAGGATTTGACATCAGCTCGACTGCCGCCGGGGTTGCGCAGTAGATAGCCGGGCACCTTGTCGCCGGCGGCCGGGGCGGTGATCTCCGCCTTCTCGCTGTCGAGCAGGAAGTGGCTGGCCAACTCGGCGGGCACTCCTGGCAGAGCGGACGGCGTGCCTGCCCAGGTGTACGCCGGGCCGTCGCCTGCTTCGTTCTTGTTGTCCTTGTAGGTGCTGTCGCCGCCGTCGCCGTGGTGGCCGGCCTCGACGTCCCCCTCTTCGTAGGTGTTATCTATGTATTTGTCGTCACTGTAGCTCATCGGGTTGGAGCGGGCCGCTTTCCAGTGCCACTCGTCGGCGAACTCGCCATCGGCGTTGGTGCGCATCCCGTCCGCGTGACATGTCACCATGCAGCCCTGCTCGGCGAAACCGGTCACCCCCAGGTCCCATATGATGCCGAAGCGGTCCTCGTTGCCCGACTTGCTCCAGGCTGAGCCGTCGTATTCCCACAAGTTTTTGTCAATGCTCATGGTAGAGTCGGCCCACTTGAGCAGCATGTAGATGTTGTTGTCATCGTAGACTGCCTTGAGGGTGACGTCAACGTCGCCAATCTTCCCGCCGGAGACGGGCACGGCCAAGGCCGTGGCCTCGCCCCAGGCCGCATCGGTACCGGTGCCATCCAGGGTGGGCCCGGCAGCCACCTTGACCGCTGTCAGAGTCGCTCCCTCGGCTAAGGCCAGACTGACCAGAGAGGCTCCCAGGATGACGGTGAACACAAAGAGAGTTATCTTCTTTGCCATTGTTTGATTCTCCTTTCATCATTG
>SOHZ01000508.1 GCA_004377365.1 Anaerolineales bacterium
GGTCATGAGGATTGGTCACTATGAGTTGTGGTCTGGGCTCAACCCCGAAAATTGGGAATGAATTGTGACTCAGTCTTGGCGTGCACGGCCACAATCTGTGGGCGGGGTTGCACAAATGCGCTACCAGCAGGAGTTTGTGAAATCCTTCCGTTGCGAAAGCCCCAAGTCACAGGTGGTTGACAGTAGGGCGGAATGAGGTTATAATTGGAGAGAGTTCGTAAAGCTGGCGATGTGGCGTCGGCTGAGGATTGGGGTCGTGGTGCGGGCCCCTGTGTCCCTAAAAGCTCAAAAAGGGGCAATGGAGAGGAGGTGAGGAACACCCTGGAATACCTGTCCCAACTATCTTGCGTTTGCCCAAACATTTTTAATAAAAATGAAAGGAGAGAAGAAAGATGAAAGGGCGTATTTTCCTGGCCTTGGCGTTGATCGTGACCCTGCTGCCGATGGCGGGAGTGGTTAGCGCAGCCCCCCCAGCTCAAGAGGAAGTTTACACTGTCCAAAAAGACGACAGCCTCTGGGGGCTGGCCGAGAAGTATCTGGGCAGCGGTTCGGCCTACCCGGCCATTGTGATGTCCACCAATGTTAAGGCCAAAGAAGATGAGACTTTTGCCTATGTCGCGGATCCCGGCCTCATCCAGCCGGGCTGGAAGCTGGTCATCCCCGGGACAGCAGAGGCGGAAGAGATGTTGGCCAAGCCCCAGGTCGTCACTATGACCTTCTTCGAGGAGCCCGACAACCTGAACCGCGCCTATACGAACATGTGGTATGCCACGCTTGCCTTGGACCTCTTCAACCCTGGGCTATGGTCCTACGACGACAAACTGGAGCCCTCGCTGGAGATGGCCGCCCAGTTCCCCACCAAGGAGAACGGTCTCATCTCCGAAGACGGTCTGACCATTACCATCCCGCTGAATAAGGACGCCAAGTGGTCGGACGGCGAGCCAGTGACGGCCGACGACTTTGTCTTCACCTATGAGATGTACTTAGACCCGGCGAACACCGTGCAGAGCACCTGGCCCTACGATCCGTACCTGGAGAGTGTCACAGCGGAGGATGACTATACGCTGGTGCTCAAATTCACCGAGCCCTTCGCTCCCTGGGTCACCACCGTCTTTTATGACGTGGTCATGCCCGAGCACGTTCTGGGACCAGTCTTTGAGGTGGAGGGAACGATTGACAACGCTGAGTGGAACCGCAACCCCACTGTCGCCAACGGCCCCTTCATCCTCAAAGAGTGGGAGGCGGCCAGCCACATGATTTTCGAGGCCAACGCCAACTACTGGCGCGGCCGGCCGGCCCTCGATGAGATCCATATCCTGATCGTGCCCGACGACGAGGCCCAGATGGCGGCCATCAAGACCGGCGATACCGACATCGGTATCTTCCTCTCCTACGCTGATATCCCCATGCTTGAAGAGCTGGTGGACGTAGACCTGGTCATGGTGCTCTCTGGCTACAACGAGAGCTGGTTTTTCAACCTCAACACCGATGCGACCGCAGCCAAGAATGGCCACCCGGCGCTGCAAGACGTGCGTGTGCGCCAGGCCATCGCCTATGCTGTGGACTTTGACGCCATCTGTCAGGAACTGCTGCATGGCAAGACCTACCCGCCCGCCACCTACTGGGAGGAAACACCCTATTCCTCCCCAGACGCCAACCTCTACAAGTATGACCCGGCGCAGGCCAAGGCGCTTCTGGATGAGGCTGGCTGGGTGGACACCAACGGCGACGGCACCCGCGACAAGGACGGCGTAGAGTTGGTCCTCGTCTATTCGACCACCGCCGGCCGCGAGGTGCGGGAGCAAACCCAGGTCGTGGCCCAGCAGTATCTGGCCGACGTGGGCATCGGGATCACCATCCAGAACAACTCTTACGACACCATGTGGAACTCTTACGGTGACGGCGGGCCCATCGCCACCGGCAACTTTGACATCGCCGAATGGTCTGACAACCCCGACTTTCCCGATCCAAACGAAGAGCAGTGGCTCTGCTCCGAGATCCCCTCGGACGAGGCTCCCGAAGGCTATAACTGGTTCGGGGTCTGCGATCAAGAACTAGATGCCCTCTTCAAGGCCCAGGCCCTCGAGACGGACCCGGTCAAACGCATCCAGTTGTTCCACGACATCGGCAAGCTCATGAGCGAGAAGGTGTACTGGCTTGGCGTGTGGCACGACAACGACCTGTGGACGATCAACAAGCGGGCCAAGAACGTCAAGATCTCCGGGGCAGATCCCTTCTGGAACTGTTTCGAGTGGAGTGGGATGTAGCGGAGTAGAGAAAGGACGGCAATCATAGGGAACAAGGGATTGTACAATCCCTTGTTCCCTGTCCTTTACCCCTTGTGCAAGAGGAAAGCCTATGACCAGATACATTATCCGCCGTCTACTGCAGGGCATTCTACTGTTGCTGATCATCAGTGTCATCCTGTTCGCCTTGATAAACGCCATGGGAGATCCTCTGGCCTCGTTTGGCGGCCGCAGCCGAATACGTTCGTCGGATCGCGAGCGGCTGACTCGCCAACTGGGCCTCGACAAGCCTGTCCTGGTGCAATACGCCATCTGGCTGATAGGGAATGACTGGATGGACGTAGACTTGGATGGCGATGGCGTGCCCGATGTAAAGGGTACACGGCGGGGCATCCTGCGCGGAGATTGGGGCAACTCTTTTATGGAGAAGCGGCCAGTGAACGAGATCATCGCCGAACGGTTGCCCAACACCCTGCTGTTGATGTTGACTTGTGAGGTAGTCATCCTGCTCTTTTCGCTGGCCATCGGCATGTATTCGGCCATCCGCCAGTACTCGCTCTTCGATAACGTCTTTACCGGGCTCTCGTTCATCGGTTACTCGATGCCCATCTTTTGGCTGGCGTTGATCCTGATGTTCGTCTTTGCCGTGTACTTCAGGAAGTGGGGTCTGCCCATCTTCTTCCCCACTGTGGGCAAGTACGATCTGGCTGTGGGTCCCACCGTGCTCCAGGTGGCGTGGCACATGGTTCTGCCCGTGGCTACCATCTCCATCATGAGCATCGCCAGCTACAGCCGCTACATCCGCTCCTGCATGCTGGAGGTGATTGGCCAGGACTATATTCGTACCGCGCGCTCCAAGGGGCTTACCGAGAGGGTGATCCTGGCCCGTCACGCCTTCAAGAACGCGGCCCTGCCCCTGGTGACCATCGTGGGCATGGACCTCCCTTTGCTGCTGGGAGGCGCAGTGGTGACCGAATCCATCTTTGCCTGGCCAGGGATGGGACGGCTCTTTTGGAACGCTGCCCAGGACACTGACATTCCCGTCCTGATGGGTGTGCTCACCTTGATCTCCGCCGCTGTGGTCGTGTTCCAGATCATCACCGACATCACCTACACCTTCCTTGACCCGCGCATCCGCTATGATTGATGGGAAAGAGTTATGACCGTAGCTGAAGGGACATTCGAGACGCAAGCTGCTGCTACCGAAAGGCGAGCGTGGACTCCCACCCAGATGGCCTGGCGGCGTTTCCGCCGTCACAAAATGGCCATGTTTGGCGCCTGCCTGCTGATAGGGATCATTCTGTACGTTATCGGGGGCGCGTTTTTCTTCAGCGAGAGGGACGCCAACTACAATGATCTGTCCATTAAACTCTCTGCACCGTCGCGAGAGCATCCCTTCGGCACTGATGGCACCGGTCGGGACGTCCTGGCCCGCACCATCTACGGTGGTCAGATCTCTATCATTATCGGCCTATGCGCTATGGTCGTATCGGTGACCGTCGGCGTGTTGGTTGGGGCCATCGCCGGCTATTACGGTGGCGTAATTGATGCCATCCTGATGCGTTTCACCGAGGCCATGTTCAACATCCCCCAACTGTTTTTGCTCATCGTGCTGGCCAAGTTCCTCAGCGGCAAGATCCCAACCTTTGAGCTGCTGGGTCGCTCGTTCAGCGGCAGCGTGATCGTCATCATCGGGGTCATTGGCGTCACAAGCTGGATGTACCTGGCCCGCATCGTGCGTGCCCAATTCCTGGCACTGAAGGAATGGGAATTCGTCACCGCCGCCCGCTGCGTGGGGGTGAAGGACTTTAGCCTGATCTTCCGTCACATCCTGCCCAACAGCATTGCCCCCATCGTCGTGGCTGCCACGTTGGGTGTGGCCAGCGCCATTCTGAACGAAGCCTACGTCAGCTTCCTCGGGCTGGGCGTCCAGGCGCCCACCGCCACCTGGGGCAACATGTTGGACCAGGCCTACCATCACCTGGATACCGAGCCCTGGATGTGGTTTTTCCCCGGTATGCTGATTCTTCTCACCGTCCTCAGCATCAACTTCCTGGGCGACGGCCTGCGAGACGCCCTGGACCCAAGAGCGATTGTCTGAAATGGACAGCAAAACCGGAAGTACGATGCAACACTTTGAATTTGGATGGAAGACGGGAGATGGCTTACAACTTTATGCCCAGGGTTGGCAACCGGAAACCGAACCCGAAGGGATAGTTTGTCTGGTGCACGGGTTGGGAGAGCACAGTGGACGCTACGCGCACCTGGCTGCCTTTCTGAACCAAGCCGGCTATGCCCTGTTGGCCTTTGATCTGCGCGGGCACGGCAAATCCGAAGGGCAGCGTGGTCACGCACCCAGCTATGAGACTCTAATGGAAGACATCTCATACCTTTTGGAAGAGGCGGCCAAGCGTTACCCTGATCGCTCACGTTTCCTATACGGCCACAGCCTGGGAAGCGCGGCGATCAATTACACATTGCACCGCCGTCCCCAATTGGCCGGAGTGATTGTCACAGGGCCTGTCTTCCGACCGGCGTTCGAGCCTCCCGCATGGAAGTTGACCCTCGGCAAAACCACGTACAACTTGTGGCCCACCTTGTCCATGTCGAACGAGTTAGACCGCCAGGCTCTCTC
>SOHZ01000354.1 GCA_004377365.1 Anaerolineales bacterium
ATGAGTCGGGCGTCAAGGTGAACAGGCAGCCTTGTTGCTGGCGGGAACTGTCAACTACTACTGTTGCGGTACAGGGGATTCAGGGGGCGGACGTTCGTGAGCCTCAGTCGAACGATTGAACGGATTCAGCCAAGATCACAAGATCAAATGAGAGAAATCTCGCCTGGGGACAGTCACCCGTTCAATCCGTTACAGAAATCCGTTGACAGCGTTCCCCTCCAAACCTCCAAAAGGCCTGTTTCCCAAGCCCTTCTCCTACCGGCTGTAGATCCTCACGAAGCGTTGGAAGGAGCGGTCGTAGGTGCGCTCCACCTCCGGCGGGAAGACGCAGCCCGGCAGTTCGTTGTGCCGCAGGTGATATCTGACGCACTCACAGCAGAGGCCCTTGCGCGAGCATGGCTCGTAGGTGCAGGTACATTGGCCCAAGTTGGCTTGTTGGTTACATTCTTTAGCCATTTTACCTCCAAAGTTTGGTTAGCTTATATCCTACATTTCGCACCCATGAAATTCCTATCCGGGTCCTCTGGAGTCGAGGCTTTAGCCGGTTCTCTGACCCAAAAACCCGCCTGAAGGCTCTACTCCAACCCTCAAAAACGCTTTTGGAGACGGGTAAGATAGCGGAGGGTGCGAAAAACAGGTTATATGGTCGCCCTTAGAATTCCTTTCGCTATAAAGCAGCGATGGCCAGTAAAGCCCTGGCAAACGCGGGGTACGTCCACCGGCAGAGTCAGCCCCAGCCGACTCAAAGCCCGCGCCAGGTGGCAGAGGGGCAATCCCATGACGCTGGCATAGCAGCCCTGGATGCAGGCCACGGGATTGAACTCTTGATGTTGAATGGCGTAGGCTCCGGCCTTGTCCAGCGGGTCGGCCGAGGCCACATAGCAAGAGATTTCCTCATCGCTGTAGGGCCTCATCCAAACCGTCGTCTGGGCCAACTCTGTGGCCTGCTGTCCTGTGGAGAGGCCGAGGGCGGTGAGCCCGCTCAAGACCAGGTGCTCGCGGCCTCGCAGCCTCCGCAGCATGGCCGTTGCCTCATCGGCATCGGCTGGCTTACCCAATACCTGACCGTCCAAAACGACGATAGTGTCGGCAGCGACAATGAGCCTTTCAGAGTAGTCCTCAGCTAGCGCCTCTGCCTTGGTTCGGCTCAGGCGGCAGACCATCTCTTCCGGCTTCTCTCCGTGGCCGCGATTCTCCTCCACGTCCGCCCTCAGCGAGCTGAAAGGCACCCCCAGCAGCGAGAACAACTGTTGCCGACGCGGCGAGGCCGAGGCCAGAATCAATCCATCAGGCAGCAACCGGCACCTCCGTGGGCCTGATTATACCATCACCACCTGCCAAGGTCAAACTACAAGCTCTTGACTGTTCAAACACGAAATATCTTAACAACTTGCCAAAAGAGTTGTTTAGTGGTAGGATATAATTAGGACACCACGAGGTAGTTCTGGAGGTAAATCTAGCCTGTTCCTATTCTCAGGATGCGGCGCTATAGTCCACTTGGTGATTTCTGCAATTAGAGTGCCCGCCCCGCCAAATTGATTTTTGGGGGACGGGGAAGGGTTTGGTTCAGATGCCACCTGAAATGGCTCCACCTAATCCTGCTAACCTCAATAACTTGCCGGAGCAAAACCAGCCACGCAGATCGCTCCAGGGGGCGATCATCTTGTGGTGGGTAGTGATCGGCTTGGCTATTCTTTCCCTTCCTCTGTACCTTGTCCCCCTCATTATTCGCGGCAACATCGCTCGTTTAGAAACCGATCTCCTAGCCGTCCAGGAAACTCTGACCAGCAGTTCCACTCCAGCGCCCGAGGTCCAAGAGCTTATGAACACCTTGGCCCAGATCCAGAAGCCAGCTAGCGAGATCGAGGAGGTATCTCCCACCATCGTGGCTGGCCGCACCGATTGGCCAGCTATCATGGCCGCCATCAGCAACTACAATCCGGCCCAGATCGCTCTCACTTCTCTCACCCAGGCCGATAACCGAATCACCCTCAATGGGCAAGCCATTGACGACTCGGCCGTGGCTGCTTACGCTCGTGCTCTCGAAGAATCCAACCTTTTCTCCCGCGTCATCATACAGTCTATCGAGGCTATCGCCACTCCCTTTGCAACACCGGCAAGCACAGAAGAGACAGACCTTACACCTACTGTGCCGATCACACCCACAGTGACACCCACCCCAACTCTCAAGCCGAGTGATGAGTACGAGACGGATGACTTCCAGCCTAAGGATATCTTCGTAGGCTACCCGCAATTGCACAACTTTTATCCCACCTACGACGTGGACACGGTCAAGTTCCTGGCCAAGGCGGGGCGCTACTATCGGGTCTTTACCTCAGATCTAGCGCCAGGGGTAGACACTTTCCTGACCGTGAGCGTGGGTGGAACCGCTTACAACAACGATGATGGCCAACCGGGTACCCTGAGTTCGGAGATAGTGTTTCAAGTCGAGACCGGCTATGATGTGGAGGTTCTCGTCAGGGTGACGAACCGGGGCAAGTATGGCTCTGACAAATGGTATCAGATCACCGTTGAGGAGGCTATTCCCACACCCACACCCACGCCCACGAGCACGGCTACCCCCACCACGACACCTACGAACACCGCCACACCGACAAATACACCCACCTCTACCCCGGACCCGCGCGACGTGTATGAACCCGACGACCCCGACCCCCAACCTATCGCTGTAGGAGAGACGCAAATACATAATTTCTACCCTGATAACGATGTGGACAAGGGCAAATTCCTAGCCAAGGCGGGGCGCTATTATAGGATCTTTACTTCAGAGCTAGCGCCAGGAGTGGACACTTCCCTGACCGTGAACGTGGATGGAACAACCTACACCAACGATGATCGCCAACCAGGCGACGTGAGTTCCGAGGTAATATTTCAAGTCGGGACAGACTATGATATGGAGGCTCTCGTCGAGGTGACGAACCGGGGTCAGTATGGCCCTGACAAGTGGTATCGGATCACCGTTGAAGAGATTATCCCCACACCCACACCTACGCCAACGAACACCGCCACGCCCACGGTGACGACATCGCCTTCCTCAAGGCTTCCCGGTGTAGCCTCGCTGATGCCCAACTCCGCTTTAGCTGCTCCCCCCCGCTCTTTGCAGATGATGGCCGAATGGATAGGCATCCTTCCATTTCCTTCAACCAGCAGGGATAACACCCCTGGAGCGGTTGCATTCGTGCTTGTCTTAGAGTTAAGAGCAGAATCACCATGAACTACCTGGAGAACTGGAGAGAATATATCTCGGACAAAGAACGCCTTTACTCTTTGCTGGCCCTAGTTGCCATAATGGCAATAGGACTTGGCGATTTCCTTTTTGTTATATCCCCCATCATTCCGCAATTGCGAGTCAGGAAGACACTTGCCTCCCAGTTGGCCTCGGCTGAGAAAGACTTGATGGAGGCCGAAAAGGCCCAAAGTGAAGCCCCCGAGAGGTTGAGGGAGCAAGTGGCGACGGCGCAGGCCACATTGAACGAGGCGGCCAGTGTCTTCCTCAGCGAGCCCCAGGCGGCTGAAGCGCTAAACAAGCTATATCAGTATGCCAGCGGGAGTGGTGTGGAGATCATCAACCTGCAACCCCAACCCAGTCCCACGGAAGAGAAGAAGGACATATACGACGTCAGAGTGTTCCGACTGCAAGCCGAGGGTAGCCTTCCTAAGCTGATGGACTTTATATCACGGATCAAGGAGGCCGCGTTTAAGGGCTTTATCATAACCAATGTGAACATCACGGAGGGCGAGAAGTTAAGTACACTGACCATGGATATCACCCTCTATACTTCCCCCTACTCTTCTGGAGCGGTTGTGCAAGCAACGCCCGAGGTCACACCTGCGGCGACACCAGCAAGCTTGACGCAGCTAAATGAAGCGCTGTCGGTAGCTGTGGCCTCGAGAGAGTGGGAACAGGTCATAGGCCTCATCAACCAGATCCTGGCCATAGACCCTCATTACGATGACATGGTGGAGAAACTCTACGCGGCCCATGTCAATTACGGCTACCAGCTTTTGGGGGAAGGCGATACTGGTGGGGCGACAATGCAGTTTAACGCTGCTCTGGAGATCAAACCGGGCGGGGAGGAGGCCATGGCGGGGCTCCAGCAAGCTGCCGCTACGCCGCCCCCAACCTTGACTGTGGAGGAGCAACTGGAACAACGCCTGGACGAGGCATGGGCGACGGAGAACTGGGAAGAGGTCATCAGCCTGATCGAGCAGATACTGGCGATCCACCCTGATTACGATGATATGACCGAGAAACTCTACACAGCCCATGTCAACTATGGGCACAAGCTCGCCGCCGAGAGGAGGCTTGAGGAAGCGAAGGAAGAGTTCATCCGCGCCTTAGCCATCAAGCCCGACGGACAAGAGGCCCTAGCAGGCCTGCGAGAGTTGGCTGACAAAACGCTGCCCCCAACTCCAACCCCCACTCCAACCCCCACCTCACAACCCCAGCCTACTATTTACGTGGTGCGTCAGGGCGACACCTTGTATTCCATAGCCAGACGACATGGCACCACCGTGCAAGCGATCATGGCGGCCAATGGGCTGACCAATCATAACATTTACGTAGGGCAGCAGTTGTACATCCCCACCCTCTAGAAGCGATGGTGGTGACTGTAAAGCATGCTCCAGACTTCTGACATACGTAGAACAAACAGACTTATCCCCTGACTGGAAACTCGTGCCAGTCACTCCAATAGATAGGAAGGAACGAAAAGCCATGAACGAAGGTAGAGGTACGCTGTTTATCGTCGTCAGCCTGGTAGCCTTGTGTGGGGTGCTGCTGAGCCTGATGGTCGGTTGCTTTGGCGGTGCTGTAGCCGGCTACCTGACGGGACGCTGGCAGGCACGAGCC
>SOHZ01000593.1 GCA_004377365.1 Anaerolineales bacterium
CGGCCAGATCCGCATGAACGTAGAGGTGGATTTCCACCATACACCGTTTTGAGATATACTAAGGACGGGGGGATATCCTGCGACGCAGATCGAGAGGAGAAAATCGGCCATGTTGCAACAATTGACCATTACAACCACCGACAAAACAACACTCAAGCTACTCGTGGAGTCAGCCCTTGAGAATGAGAAAAAGATGCTCGCTCTTGGCATAGAGCGCACCCTGAAACGGCTGGCCGAGTTTGAGCAGCAATTCGGCATGTCTTCGGCCGAGTTTGAGCGGCGTCTCAACGCACTCGAACTGGCAGAGACGGTTGAATTCACGGACTGGCGGATGGAGATCGGGATGCTGCGCCTGCTTGAAAGCCAGTATCGGACCTTGCAAGAGGCACAACTTGATTGAGGCATACCTGCAATCGTTATTAGATGCCATCGCAGAGTCGCCCATTGTGCGCGCCTCCAATGTCACACTCGACAAGCGCACATTGCGCGCCGGGTTGATTCGCGGCGACCTATATTTCGCTGATGGCTCCCGCTTACACTTCCGTGAATTGGTCGAGGTTCAGGCCCAAGTTGTCCGCCGAATGTACAGTTACCACTATCAGGACGCCGACGCTGCCTTGATCTTTCGCTACGATGACACGCCGCACCACCCTGGCCTGAGCAACTTCCCAAACCATAAGCATGTCGGCAATGAGACACACGTCATCCCGGCCACGCCGCCTGATCTGTCTGCCGTGCTGCGGGAGATTGAGGCTATTCATCCACTCACGTCTTAGTCCCGAGGAGCAGCGCAAGGCCGCCCTCCAGGCTCTCTTCAAGGCGATGCTGTACCAATTGATGACCGGCCAGCTGAGACTTCCAAAGTCTGGGAGTTTGACGAAGCCCATATGTGATAAGAACGGAGGAGTGAAACAATGGCTATCTTGAGAATGTCCAGCATTTTTGCCGAGTCGGCAAATCGTCTGCCGAAGGAAGCAAGAGCCAAATTGCCCAAAGCGTTCATGCTTTTGACAAGCAATCCACGACACCCATCATTACAATTGAAGAAAATCAAAGGTGCTACCCGGCCCAATGTCTACGAATGTTGGCTTGACCGATCATGGCGGCTCATCCTTCAAGGAATGGGTGAGATGACCTTTGACCTCGTTTATGTGGGAGCGCACGACGAGGCGATTAGTTATGGTGCACGACTGCGTGAGCGCGGTCCTCACTATGGTTCAAGTGTGTCCGTCGTGGAGCGTTTAGAATCCTATTTGGCAGGGGATGACCAGGCACTCGAATTTGTAGCTGTTACATCTGAGGGCTTGGAGGGATTCGGCAAATAATCAGCCGGCGCACATGCGCCTCCCGTTCCCGAACTTGCTTCGACAACCGATAGTGATTTTGTCCTGCATGGTGCTCACTCGACAGGTGCACGGACCTAGAGACGATATTTCAACCAAAAGAAAGGAGCCTGTGCAATCTTGACCGAGTACATTCGTGCTGCTATGCGCCGAGCAACGTACGAGATTCTGTCGGATGGTACGTCCTACGGGGAAATTCCCGGCTTTCAGGGCGTGTATGCTAACGCCGAGACGCTCGAAGCGTGCCGCGAGCAGTTACAAGAGGTTTTGGAAGGGTGGATTGTATTGGGCCTACGTATGGGGCACTCGTTGCCCGTTGTTTAGGTGACATAGCCGTTTACGAGGAGGGTGGAAATGCAGAAGGGATTGATTGTATCAGATCCAGCAGTGATGATGGGCAAACCGGTCATTGCCGGGACGCGCATCACCGTCGAGTTGATTCTAGAGAAGCTGGCTGCTGGCGAAACCGTCGAACAGATTCTTGATGCCCATCCCCGGCTGACCCGAGAGGCAATTCAGGCAGCACTGGCGTTTGCTGCCGAGGCTTTGCGAGCCGATGTGGTTTACCCAGTTGCTGAGGCGGTTGCGTGAACTTTTTAGCAGACGAGAGCGTGGATCGTCAAATCGTTGACCGTCTTCGGCAGGATGGACATCTTGTGTGGTACATCGCCGAAATGGAGCCAGGGATTGCCGATGATACTGTGCTTGACCTGGCAAACCAGGAGGCGGCTCTGTTGCTGACGGCGGATAAGGACTTTGGCGAGTTGGTATTTCGCCAGCGTCGCCTTGCGCCAGGCATTGTGCTTATCCGATTGGCAGGGCTGACCCCGACAAGCAAAGCGGAAGTAGTTGCCTCCGCTATCAATGAGCACGCCTCAGAGCTATCGCAAGCCTTCGCTGTGATTACACCTAGGGCCATCCGCATTCGCCGAATGAGGATAACCCAATAAGAGGTGGAGAGATGGCGAAGGAAATTATCTTTCTCATAGAAGATGCCCCCGAAGGCGGATACGTGGCTCAGGCGCTGGGTTATTCTATCTTCACTGAAGCCGATACCTGGGAAGAGCTCAAACAGCTCGTTCGGGACGCCGTTCAGTGCCACTTTGACGAAGGGGAAGAACAGACGCTGATGGAAACGCTGTTCGAGAGATAGCTAGAAATGACTCGCTGTTCTTTGGACAGTCTGCTGATGGAGGTGAAGACATGAGCAGGATCGAGGAAATGATTAGGGAGTTGCCGTCTGAACTCCAGCAAGAGGTGCTGGATTTCGTAGAGTTTTTGATCGAGAAACGAGCGCGAAAACGTGGAGGAAAACTCCGCCAGGATTGGGCCGGTGCGCTGAGAGATTATCGCGACCGATATACATCTCTCGAGCTCCAGAAAAGGGCCCTGGAATGGCGAGGTGATTGACCCATGTATCTGGTAGATACCAATGTATGGCTTGAACGGCTACTGGATCAAGCGAGGTCTGAGAAGGTCGGTCATTTCCTTGACCGCACACCATCAGTGCCATTTTGACTAAGGGGAGCAGCCAGACCTGATCTGCCTATAGCCCTCACCTCTCCCCCGCCGCCTTCGGCGCCACCCCCTCCCCTCTCCCGATTTCGGGAGAGGGGAGGGGGACGGAGCCAGACTCGTGAAGCGCAATAAGAAACGTATTCGTACCCCAGCCCAAATCCAACAGCGCGCCCGCGAACTATGCAAGGAGATGACCCCGGCTGAGAAGTTGCTCTGGAGTCACCTGCGGAACAAGCGACTGAAGGGGCTGAAATTCCGACGGCAACATCCACTGGGCCCGTTCATTGCCGACTTTTATTGCGCCGCACGCCGTCTGGTGGTGGAAATAGACGGTGACATCCACGACTTGCAACCGGAGCGTGACGCAGCCCGAACAGAACAATTCAAACAGTATGGCTATCGCGTCATTCGCTTTCGCAACCGCTCATGTATAGCATGATGTAGGCTCTGGCACGACTTGTACTTTACAAAATAAGCGACTTGGTGTATGAATAGACTCATCTCTGAGAGGAGGTGGTCTATGAAACACACACCAAGTCTGAGGCATATTATACTCGTATTGCTGCTGGTTGTCACGTTTGCGCAACCGGCAGCGTGCCACACGCCGGTATGGGATGAGCGCTTGGTGCCGCCGGGGCGTGTGCGACGTCGCTACAATCCACGTCGGAACCGTGAGCGCTGGGCCAGACGTTGGGCAAGACGGCAACGACGACATCCCCCGATGAGCCGCGCTGCGCGCCGTCGGCGTCGCACGCGCGTATTGGGGCAGATTTTGAACGCAAATCCTAGCCCAGTGCTGATCGAGCAGTGCAAACAGCAGAGTAGCGCGGTTGCCGTTTCTGCGAGAGCGACGATGGAGAAGCCGTCGCCGATAGCGGAGACGCCCGGTGAACCTGATCCGTTGGCCGATTTGCGACAGGCGCGCGGGTGGATCGACCACATGGATGAGCGGGAGTTGTGGGAGATGCTGATCCGCGTTTGCTGGCCGCACGGGGCACAGTGTCCGGGTTGTGGGGAGCGAGACCCACAGTATGTGAAGCTGGTCGATGCAGACTATCGCGGAGGGCTGGGACGTTGGGGTTGCCAGGTGTGTGCCGAAGCGGGAGACCCCGGTGAAGGGGGTACCTTTACCTCTTTGACTGGCACCATTCTGGATGGCATGCGTATCGACGTGCGCACCCTGTGGCTGATTGTGGAGTTGTTCGCCGACGGCAAAGCCAGCGTTGAGACTGCCGATGAGGCACGCGTCAACCGTCACACTACAGACCGCCTGTTCCGCTTGCTGCGGGCTGCCATTTACCAAACTCGCTCGCTCGAACCGATGGTGTTGGCCGCGGAAGATGTGGGAGAGATGGACGAGGTGTATATCACGGCCGGCTTGAAAGGACGGGCCGGTGGCCTGCAACTGGAGCGTGAGCCACGCCGACGCGGGCTCAAACGGCGTGGCCGTGGCACCTGGGACAGTGATCGGTTGCCGGTCTTTGGGCTGCTGTGTCGGGGCGGCCAGGTTCGTCTGTTCGTGCTGCGCAACGTGCAAACGGAGACCATCCGGCCGATTGTGTATCAGATGGTGGAGCGCGGTGCGCGGGTCTATACTGACGGTTATTGCATCTATCACTTTCTCTCCCGCGATGGCTATCAGCATAAGGTCGTCAATCACGGTGCTGGTGAGTACGCCCTCGACCTGGATGGTGACGGCAAATGCGAGGTCCACTGCAACACCATGGAATGCACTTGGTCCTGGCTGCGCCAGATGATCCGCACCTATCGCGGCGTCTCTAAAGTGTACTTGCCTCTCTACATTGTTCAATTCGAATTCCTTTTCAACCGCCGCCACAAGAATCGCTGGAACCGTACCCTGGACGTGCTTCAGGCAGCCTTCCAGGTGAACGCAACCAGTGCCGCCGACCTGCTGGCGCGGGTGCAAAGCGCTCAATTCGCGGAGGTCTGCCCCGTGGCCGGATAGACTGATATCGCCCTTACCATCAATCCAGGTGCATGG
>SOHZ01000456.1 GCA_004377365.1 Anaerolineales bacterium
GAAGCGATATTTACTCCCTCGGTATCATTCTCTACGAGATGGTCACAGGCCGTGTTCCCTTCGATGCAGACACCCCCTTTGCTACCATCATGAAACACATCAACGACCCGCTGCCCTTGCCCCGTCAGGTGTACCCTCAGTTGTCGGAATCTGTCGAGCGGGTGATTCTCAAGGCCTTGAGCAAGGAGCCCGATGACCGCTATCAGATGGCTGGCGAGATGGCCAGGGCCTTGCAGCAGGCTGTTGTTGCCCCGGCGGTCCCCATTGTCTCAGCAGAGGCAGCGGCTCAGATTTTCCTCAGCTATGCGCGAAAGGACAAAGAAAAGGTAGAGAATCTTTACCAAAAATTGTCCGATGCAGGGTTCAAACCCTGGATGGACACAAAAGACATCCTACCAGGCGAGAAATGGAAGCTCGCTATCCAGAAAGCTATCCTGGACTCTGATTTCTTCCTAGCGTGTCTGTCGGCAAACTCGGTCAACAGAAGGGGTTTCCTTCAGAAGGAAATTAAGAACGCTCTGGATATTTGGCAGGAAATGTTGGATAGCGATATCTATCTGATTCCAGTACGGCTGGAAGATTGCGAGGCACCGGAAAGCCTGGGTGATTTCCAGTGGGTGAATCTGTTTGAAGAGGGTGGTTGGGCACGGTTAGTGAAAGCTATCCAAGTAGGGATGGAACGTCGGGCGAAAGAAACCTCTACAAGTTAAGGATCAGAGAGCTACTTTGACCCGTTGACCGCTCGCCAAGGGGGTGATTTTGTTGCGGGCTTGGTATCACCTCGGTGATGGTGTTCCTGCTGGCCTGGTTGCAGTTGGCAAGATATACTGTTTCAGCAGGAGGCACAACGGCGGGATGAAATCCGCGCCATGAAAAGGGTGCGCGGCGACGCGATTGACGTCACTGGGGCACTCGTACTGATCCCGGCTCTCTTGGCCTGAACATGACACCGACCGCTGCGGTCGGACCAAATCAGGAGGATAAAGCGAATTATGAACGATTCAAAACAAATTCAAGAGCCCAGGATGTCATACACGACGTCGGTGCTCGATCTTGACAAACCTGTCATCCTGGAACGTGATGGGCAACCGGTGGCCGTGCTGATGAGCATCCAGGAATACGAACGTTATCAAACGTTGGTGGAGCAATATCAGAAGCTCTCTGCCCTTGATGCACGGCGCGCGGCCGACCGCGTCGTGTTTGGCGATCTGGTCGGCTGTGCACTGAGCAGCGGCGAGCCGATATGGTCACCTACGCCTGAACCGCGTTGGCGCATCCCTTACCGCCTGTTTGACGGAACATTGTTGGCCGTGGTGGAGGTGGATGCGCGCACCCAGGCTGTATTGCTAACAGAGGATGAGCGCATGACACTTCTGGAACAGGTTGAACGTTCGGTGACGGCTCAAGATGCCTCCGTTTGAACCGTTCACCCACGTTCAGCAGATCGCGCTGGGATATTGCCTGCCCGCTTGCGGACAGATGGCATTGGCTCAATTGGGTATCACAGTCACCCAGGCAGAATTAGCCCACGCCCTGGGCACGCGAGCCGGTGTGGGTACGCCTTTTTCGCGAGTGGAGCGCCTGGCACGGTGGGGAGTTCGTGTGCAATTGAAGCGATGTATCTCCGTGGATGAACTGACCGCAGCACTGGCTGCTGACGTGGCCGTCATCGCCGCTCTCACGACGACGCCGGGATTGCCAGGGTGGGGCAACATTCGCACGCAACACACCGTATTGGTCATCAGCATTGGCAATGAGCAAGTCACGTATCACGATCCTGCTTTGTCATACGGCCCGGTCTCTACGCTGCTTGCCGAGTTTCTCCTGGCCTGGAGCGAGATGGATGAGCAGGCAGCATTTCTGATAGCATCGAGTTAGGGTAGAGGGTCAACGAGTCCCCCTCATTGACTCGTTGACCTGCATATTGAGAGGTGATTGCTATGCGGAAGAGAGAGATTTCAAGACGTGATTTCTTAAGAGGACTGACGGGCCTGGGCGCTTGTGCCTTGGGTGGAGGGGCGCTGGTTTCCCAATGGTCTCGGCTGAGCAGAATCGGCCTGCCTCTGGGTAGGGCTTTGGAGCAGGCCGCGCCGGGACCTCATGCGATAGAAGCGATGTATTACACGGGCATCGTGGATCAGGGGCTGGACTGCATGGCCTGCCACGGCACGGCTGAACCATCCCGCGTCCTCTATTGCCACACGCCCCACGCGGGCGACTATGTCAAGTGCCAGCTATGTCCCAAGGGTTGCATTATTTCGGAGGGGCAGCGGGGCGACTGTCAGGTGCGGGAGAACCAGGGTGGCAAGCTGTACAGCATGGTCTATGGCAATCCCTGCTCTGTGAACAACGATCCCATCGAGAAGAAGCCCTTCTACCATTTTCTGCCCACCAGCTACGCCCTGTCCCTGGCCACGGCTGGCTGCAATCTGCACTGCAAGTACTGCCAGAACTGGACCATCTCCCAGGTGCCGCCGGAAAAGCTGGATAGCATTGATGCACCCCCAGAGGCTGTGGTGGCGGCCGCGCTGAAAGTGGGCAGCCGCTCTATCGCCTACACTTATTCCGAGCCGACCATCTTCTACGAGTACATGCTGGCCATCGCCCGCCTGGCCCGGCCCAATGGATTGAAGAACGTGGTCATCTCCGCTGGCTATATCAACCCGGTTCCCTTGCGGGAACTGTGCCACGTTGTGGATGCCATCAAGATTGACCTCAAAGGTTTCAACCCGGAATTCTACAAGAAGGTTTGCTTCGGTACCCTGGAACCGGTGCTGGAAACCATCAAGATCATTCGTGAGGAGGGCGTCCATCTGGAGATAGTCAACCTGGTGGTGCCCACCCTGAACGACGACGAAGACGAGCTGCGGGAACTGGCCCGCTGGGTCGTGGACAACGTGGGCCCCGATGTGCCGACCCATTTCAGCCGCTTCGGTCCCATGTACCAGCTCAAGAACCTGCCGTCCACGCCGGTGGAGACCCTGGAGCGGGCGCGGGCTATGGCCATGGAGGAAGGCATCAACTACGCCTACATCGGCAACGTGCCCGGCCACCCTGGCGATCACACCTATTGTGCCCGTTGTGATGAGAGGATTATCCAGCGTATGGGCTTTGCCGTGTTGGATTACCACATTGTGGATGGGAAGTGCGAGTACTGCGGGAACCCTATCCCAGGGGCGTGGGGGGAGGCGAAGCCTGGCGAGGGAGCGGAGCAGCCGATGGGGCCGTCGGATTATTGAGACAAGCCATGGAGGAGCGTGATGAGTACTGCAACCGATGTCACTACGAAACCTTACATTGTCCGTTTGAGAGAACGGGGCCAGATCACATTGCCAGCCCAGTTGCGTGAGGAATTGGGCGTAGATGTGGGGGATTTCTTCACCATTGTCAAGGTTGACTCCTATGTGGTGATGACTCCCAAGCGGCTGATGGTCTCCGAAGTCACTAGCCAACTGGAACAGTTGCTGGCGGAAAAGGGGCTAACCCTTGATGATCTGCTGAGGGGGTTGGAGGATGAACGGGCCAGGCTCTTCGAGGAGCAGTATGGGCAACTCGTTTCCTCCTGAGCCCAAGACTCCCCGGTTGTTTCTGGATTCCAGCGTGATCATCGCTGGCTTGGCTTCCCGCACTGGCGCCAGCCATGCCATTCTGTCCCTGGCCGAGCTTGGACTAATCCGACTGGTTGGGTGTCCTTACATTACGCTGGATACCGGGCACTTCATCAAGCCTCCCGAAGTGGCCGAACGGTCTGTCCTCTCCATCTGTACGCCCGGAGATTTCACGGTATCTCATCAGTTTCTGGGAATACCAGATGTACGCTGGGCATGGGTAGGTTGGCTTCCTCACCCAGTTGCTTAGCCGAGCGGAAGAGTTGATCAGCCAGGTCCATCAGTTGAATGGCCAATGGCCCTCGTACCAGCTTATGGCCGCAGGCTGGACACACGCGCACCCAAACGCCTTCCAGCGTGATGGGCAACCCTTCACGTTCGTAACGAATCGTCTTTCGCTGCCAGACCATCTCATTTTGGCACTGGGGACAACGTTTTGCTTCGCTCATTGCTTTCACCAATGATACTCGATTTCGCAGGAATTGTAAAGTATCCACCATTCACGTTGTCTGAGTATGCTTGAGAACACTCAGCCAGGAGGCATGAACATGAAGATGAAAGCCTCATTTGTCGCAAGTCTAGTGATCATTCTGCTGCTCACTGCTTGCGGCGCACCCTCTGCCACCACACCATCGCCCGAGGACATCCACTCCTGCCAAGGAGGCGGTATGTGGTTCCCCGGCGACCCGGAGCAACTGGCGGCTATGGTTGACAGCTATCTGGCCGATGCCGCAAAGGATGCTGAAAAGATTAAGGGTGAACCCATTGCTCTCATCGTGCCCCACGCTGGCTACATCTACTCCGGTTGGGTGGCGGCCTGTGCCTACAGGCAGATCGAAGGGCTTGACTATGACACCGTCGTAGTCATCGGCGACACCCACGCGGGGAGTGGGACGGCGGCTATCGCGGTCTGGGCGCGGGGAGCCTATGAGACCCCCTTGGGCGCGGTGCCCGTTGACGAGGAGGTGGCCGCTGCCCTCTTGGCTGCCGACTCGCGCATTCTCTTCGACCGTGCTGGCCACGAGAGCGAACATCCCGTTGAGAACCAGATACCTTTCTTGCAGCGGGTGATAAGCGGCGATTTCAAAGTGGTGCCTATTGTGCTGCATGACGATTCTTTAGAGGTCGCAGAGGTTCTTAGCCAGGCTCTGGTGGAGGCGTTGGCTGACCGTAAGGCTCTCATCGTGGCCAGCACCGACCTGGCCCACTGGCCATCCTACGATGACGCCCGCGCCTCGGACGCAGCCATGCTGGCCGCCGTTGAGACCATGGAGCCCCAGGCGTTGCTGGCTGCAGACCGCGAATGGATGGGCAAGGGTATCCCCGACCTGGCCACAACCATGTGTAGTAAAGGGTCGGTTCTGACGGCCATGCTGGCCGCTCCGCAACTGGGTGCCAATCAGGTCACGGTGCTCAAATACGCCAACTCTGGCGACGTCCCCATCGGCGAGAGAGACCGCGTGGTAGGCTATGGGGCGGTGATGTTCTGGCAGGGGGAGGGCAATAGTCCCACCAGCTTTGTCATACCCACGCCTCCCGGTCCGGTGGCCGAAGCCATCCCCCTCACTGCTGAGGACAAGGAAGAGCTTTTGGTTATGGCCCGGCAAACCATCGCCCATTTTCTGGAGACAGGTGTTTTCCCCCATTTTGCAGTGACCCAACCAAGCCTCCTTCAGGAGGAGGGGGCCTTTGTCACTCTCAACAAGCACGGTGAGTTGCGGGGCTGCATCGGACACCTGATCAGTGACAGGCCGTTGTATCTGGTTGTGCAGAACGTGGCCGTCTCGGCCGCGGTCGCTGACCAGCGTTTCCCTCCCGTGAGTAAGGAGGAACTGTCGGACCTCGAGATCGAAATCTCGGTTCTCTCCCCCCTGGAACAGGTGGAGAGCGTTGACCAGATCCAGGTCGGCCTGCACGGGGTGATCATCCGCCGAGGGCTGAATCAGGCTGTTTATCTACCTCAGGTGGCCCCCGAGCAGGGTTGGGGCCGAGAGGAAATGCTGGAGAACCTCTGCCTGAAGGCGGGCCTGTCCAAAGAGGCCTGGAAAAAAGAAGGCACCCGGTTCTACGTCTTTACGGCAGAAGTGTTTGAGGAGGGGAGTACAACGGACAGGGGGAATTGAAGGGGAGCATTTCTTACCAAACTCTAACTTTTCATTTACTTCCTTCTAACCTTTAGCCATTATACTGTATTATAGCCAAGCTGAATGTCTACGCTGGCGCTCAGCCCGATCAGCCACAGGTGCGAGACCTGCTGAGCACATTGGAGGTAAGTAGAAAAAAGGTTAGAATGACATGATTATCTCACGAACGCCGCTGCGAATCAGTTTCGTCGGTGGAGGAAGTGATTTACCGGCCTTCTACCAACAGGAAGCTGGCGCTGTGTTGAGTACAGCCATCAATAAATACATCTATATCACGGTCAATCCCAAGTTTGATGATAAGATCCGTGCCAGCTACTCGCGGACAGAGATTGTGGACCACGTTGACGAGTTGAAGCACGAGTTGATCCGTGAGGCGCTCAAGATGGTTCGGATTGACAGAGGCATCGAGATTACATCCATCTCGGACATTCCTTCGAGAGGGACAGGGCTGGGCTCGTCGAGCACTTATACAGTGGGACTACTCAACGCTTTGTACGCTTACCGGAACTATTTTGCCGGGGAGGAACGGCTGGCCCGCGAAGCGTGTACCATCGAGATTGAGCGGTGCGGCAAGCCCATCGGCAAGCAGGACCAGTACATCGCTGCCTATGGTGGGTTGCGGTTCATTCGCTTCAATTTCGACGGAAGCGTGTTCGTTGACCCAATCGTCTGTGCTCCAGAAACCCGGGAGCGATTGCAGGAGGGGCTGTTGATGCTCTACACTGGCCTGGTTCGCAACGCCGACGATATTCTGCGCGAGCAATCTCACAACACCCAAACTGACCAAGGGAAACGGGCCAGCCTGCGCCGGATGGTCAGCCTGGCCGAGCAGATGCGAGAGGCCCTGCTGCGCAACGACCTGGACGGGTTCGGCGAGGTGCTGCACGCCGGCTGGATGGAGAAGCGCAAGCTGGCCAGCGGCATCACCAAACCGTGCATTGACGAGTGGTACGAACGAACCCGGGCGCACGGGGCCATCGGCGGAAAGATCCTCGGCGCAGGGGGCGGTGGGTTTCTGCTGCTCTACGCGCCACCGGAGCGGCATCCGGAAATCTGCGAAGCGCTGCCAGAACTGCGTCCCATAGACTTTCGTTTCAGTCAACAGGGGAGTAAGCTCATCTACGTGGAAGAAAACGGTTATGGGTAAAGCATCAACGCGGGAGATTAGTTGGGGTTTGCCCCGAGTTTGAGGTAAAAGAGAAGCCCTGCCGGGTAGTGCCAACTGTCCGGCAGGGCTTTTGTTTTTGTTAGGGCGATCCTGGCTACCTCATAGGATTCACAGCTTGGCTATGGCCTCTTTCATCCACCCCAGAGCCTTCTTGATGTTCTCTACCGAGTTGGCGTAGGACAGCCGGATAAAGCCCTCCCCGTATTTCCCAAATGAGGTGCCGGAGAGGCTGGCCACACCCGCTTCGTCCAACAGATACTCCTCTAGGAATTTGGAGCCCTTGCCCGTTCCCTCAATGTTGGGGAAAACGTAGAAAGCCCCCTTCGGGAGCAGGCACTTGAAGCCAGGGATTTCGTTCAGGCCCTCGACGATGACATCACGCCTTTCGCGGAAGGCCTCGACCATCTTGTTTGCTTCATCCTGGGGCCCCGTCAGAGCCTCGATGCCGGCATATTGGGTGAAGGCAGCAGTGCAAGAGTTGGAATTGGTCATCAGGCGGGTGACTTGGGCGGCCAATTCCTGAGGCATGACGCCATATCCCAGCCGCCAGCCGGTCATGGCGTAAGTCTTGGAGTGGCCATCGAGGATGATGGTCTGCTCTGGCATGCCAGGGATGCTGGTGATGCTGACGAACTCGCCTTCGTACAGGATGCGGCGGTAGACCTCGTCAGAGAGGACCATGATGTCGTTCTCTATGGCGGCCTCAGCCACGGCCTTTAGTTCGTCCCAACCCAACACACCCCCAGTGGGGTTCTGCGGCGAGTTGATGATGATCAGTTTGGTCTTGGGGCTGACCAGCTTCTTGAACTCGTCAATGTCGAAGCGGAACTCTTTTTCCATCCGCAGTGGGAGCGGCACCGCTTTGGCTCCTGTGAAGTTGATCATGGATTCATAGATGGGGAAGCCGGGGTTGGGGTAGATGACTTCATCTCCCTTTTCGCACAGGGCCAGGATGGTGAAAAACATGATGGGCTTGGCGCCTGGCGTCACCACAACCTGGTCGGGGTTCACGTCTATATCGCGCGTTGACGATACCTCTCTGGCGATGGCCTCTTTGAAAGGCGGGATGCCCGCTGAAGGGGTGTAATGAGTCTGGCCTTCGTTGAGAGCGCTGATGGCTACGTCAACGATGTTGCGTGGCGTGTCAAAGTCGGGTTCTCCGATCTCCAGGTGGACGATCTCCCGTCCCTGAGCCTCCAGAGCTTTGGCCTTGGCCAGTACCTCGAAGGCCGTCTCAGTGCCCAGCCTGCTCATTCTGGTTGCGAGTTTCATGATTAAATTCCTCCTTTGGAATTAATGAAATGCGCTTTCACCATTGTGGCGGTACAGGTAGCGGCGCTGCTAATTTGTCATAGGGCTGGATTTCTGCCCTTTTCTTATTGTACCACGTTCTTTTAAATTAGGCAACAGGCTCTGGATCATTTGGTCTCGATACGTCGCTTTGCTCCTACTCGACCGACGCTTTTGAGAAAACTGAATGGCCCTGGATGGTGGATGGTAGTGGCTTGACAAGAGAAGCGTTTCAGTCTATTATTGGAGTGCCGACGCGGCACTGTTGCGTCACAAGAAGGAGGAAGATGACGGACTTTCAGCAAAGGGTGGAGTTGCGCAATCTGATATGGCCGGCCGTGATTCTGGCTGCTGGGCTAGTCATCGCCCTCCTACCTCTGACCTTGGCAGCGGTCATCGTCCTGGGCTCCATAGCTTTCATGGTGGTCCTGGTCCGGCCCGAGTACGGCTTGTATCTACTGATCTTTGCTGTGCCCTGGGGCTCGATCAGGGAAATCCGCCTGGGGGCCATAACCGTTGGAGTCACCGAAGCCTTGGTAGGGGTGGTGTTGGCCGCCTGGCTGGCTAAGATGGTCGCCACGCGGGAGATCAAAACCGTCCATCCACCATTGCTGTTGCCCTTGCTAACCTTCCTGGGAGCCATCCTTCTGTCCCTGACGGTGACCCTCTCCTTGCAATATAGCTTGAAGGAGGTTCTCAAGTGGCTGGAGGTGCTGGGCATCTACCTTTTTGTGGTCAACGTTATCAGCAAGCGGGAGGCGAAAGGGATGGTTCTCCTGATCTTGCTGGCTGGCATCTCCCAGGCCCTGCTAGGCGTCTACCAGTTCTTTGGCCGGGTGGGCCCTGAGGGGTTTCTCCTTTTCGACCGTTTCATGCGTGCCTATGGCACCTTCGAGCAGCCTAATCCCTATGGAGGATATCTGGGACTGGTGTTGCCTTTAGCTTACAGTTTGTCTTTATGGGCCAAAGGGCATGAAAAGAGGGATGGGGGACAAGGGATAAGGGACAGGGGGTCTACTCCCTACTCCTTACCCCTTGCCCCTTATCTCCTCGTCTCTCTGGCCATGGCTGGTCTTATTCTCATGCTGGCTGCCATGCTGATGACTTGGTCGCGGGGGGCCTGGCTGGGCTTTATCGCTGCCTTTATCGTAATGAATGTGGTACGCAGCCGCCGGGCGGCAACTTTGTTCGCCCTGGCTCTTATCTTGCTGAGCTTTGTTATCGTGATGGGAGGACTGCGACTTTTGCCGGAGCCAATCACCCAGCGTTTCCTCGACTTTTTGCCCTTTCTAAGCGATGTGGACATCAGCCGGGTGGAGGTCACTCCGGCCAACTTTGCCGTCATCGAGCGGCTGGCCCATTGGCAGGCCGGCTGGGATATGTTCAGCGAGCATCCCTGGTTGGGGGTGGGCATCGGCAACTATGAGCCTGTCTATCCGGCCTATGCCTTGCCCTACTGGGATGAGCCCCTGGGCCATGCTCACAATTATTATCTCAACATCGCTGCTGAGGCTGGCCTGGTCGGTCTGAGCGCCTATCTAATCCTGTGGGCTGCCGTCTTCTGGCAGGCCTGGCGAGCAGTGCGCCGTACTTCCGGTTACTGGCAAGGGGTGACCGTCGGCATCCTGGGCATTCTGACCCACTTGGCCGTGCACAACTTTTTCGACAATCTTTACGTCCACAGCATGTACGTTCACATCGCCATCTTGTTGGGATTGCTGCATGTTGTCAGTCAGCAGGGAGTTTCCTGCCATTCTTCATAGCTGAGGCCAAAGGAGGACGCATATGGCGACGCTCAAGAAGTACTACCCACAATCTGAGGCCGAACTTCATATGATCATCCAGGCCGAACTGGACGCAATTGAGGGGGGACTTGAATTGCTCCAACACGAGTATCCTTCCGGCAAGGGAATCCTCGACTTCTTGTGCGCCGACAGCGACCATAGGCTGGTTATTATCGAGGTGAAACTTCATGAGGATGAGAACATCCTCTTTCAAGCTCTCCGCTACTACGGCGACATTGATAAGAACCGATATGTAGTTGCCAGGCTTTTCGCCGACAAAGATGTAAACCCAGAAGATCCTCCTCGCATCATCCTCATAGCGGAAAGGTTTTCAGAGGATATAAGGAGATTGAGCACGCTCGTTCGACCCGATATCGAACTACTTGAGTACTCCGTTGTGACTTTGCCTACTGGCGAGAAGGGCATCCTCTATCACCCGGTATCGCCTGTCCCACCACCTCCTCCAGGGCCAAAGCCCATAGAATGGCTCCTCAACTACCTAAAGGAAGAGAGTCTAAAGCCACTTCTGCAGGAGATAAGGCAGGCCGTCAAAGGGATAGGAAAAGGCATTGAGGAATATGCCACTCCAAACTACATTGCGTATAAGCACACCAGCGGGAGACAGTTCGCATATATCTGGCCCCGCCGAAGGTATTTCGATTTTGGTGCGAACATTGTTGATGAAGACAGGCGGCTTTTGGATTACGAGGGCATCCGCATCGAGACGGGCGACGAAGATTACTCTGAGGTCCTTGCGAAGGTCAAGACCTCGTTCGTCAATTTGGGTGGCAAGCTGGAAGGCTAACCAGCCAACAGGCATTCCCGAAATTTGGCGGGGAGTAGTGAGAGAAGAACGATAGAGAAACGACCGTGCGCTCCCCAGACCACGCAGTCAATCCATCGGGCGCACGTCTCCAGTCTTGACGTCATCATCGCCGGAGGTAACTATGGTTGAGCAAAAGACGAAGGTGCAGCTTTTCTTCTTTCTGTTCTGCTCAACCGCTTATCTGCCCCAGCTTACCCACCTGCTGGAGACGATAAAACCATAGCACGACCTTCACCCCAGCTCGAAAGGAGCCAATCTTTTGGTCACATTTGTCGAATTCATCCGCTCAAACCACAAAGAACTCGTCCGTTTTGTCAAATTCGCCATCGTGGGCACCATCGGTGCAGTGGTGGATTTCAGCATCCTGAACCTGATGCACAAAGTTTTCTACTGGAGCCTGCTGGCTTCTAACAGCCTGTCCTTTACCTGTGCGGTGCTCAGCAACTTTACCTGGAACCGGCTGTGGACCTTCCCCGAGTCGCGGGAGCGGCCCATCCGCACCCAACTCCCCCAGTTCGCTTTGGTCAACGTCATCGGGCTGGGCATCAACAACCTGGTGCTGGTCAACCTGGCCGCGCTCTTCAGCCACTTCATTCCAGATCCCTTTGACTATAATCTGGCCAAGGCTATCGCCATTATCATCGTCCTCTTCTGGAACTTTGGCATCAACCGGATATGGACGTATAGGGGGATTGAGTAGGGGAAGGGGGGAGGAGAGATGAGTTTGCGCATTGGCATTGACTACACGGCCGCGGTGCGCCAGAGGGCGGGCATCGGGCGCTACACGCGGGGCCTGGTGCAAGCCCTGGCCCGGTTGGACCGCGAGAACCAGTATGTCCTGTTCATGGCCCACGACAGCGCGCCCTACCAACGTTACTGGCTCTCAGGCAATGAGAAGGTCCTGTTGATTGGGGAACACACTGGCAACGTCGCCCTATTTGAAGGACTTCTCACCCGGAAAGGGGTGACGGTCATTGTAGCCCCCCTCAAGCAGGCACTGGCTGTCCTGCGCCAGCAGATGCCCCACCAGGCGTGGCTCTTCTCCTGGACGGCGGATCTGGAACGCACGCCCTCTGGGGCTGCCCTGGTGGCTGAGGCCCGGTCGCTGGCCATCCCACTGCACCGAATACCCAGGGCCGACACTTCCCTGGCAGGCCTGCTCAGAAGCCAGGGCTCTCGCCTAGAGCGACCGCCTTCAGACATGGATGCGGCTCCGACCCTGCCGGTCAAGGCTCCCAACTTTCAGGACCGGCGAGCACCTCTCTCAGAGCGGGCCCTGACTATCCTCTGGCACCGCCTGAGCCTGCCTATACCCGTGGAATGGTTCACTGGACCAGTAGACATCTTCCACTCGACCGACTTTGTCCTGCCGCCGGTACGCCAGGCCAGGACCATCCTGACGGTGCACGATCTGACCTTCATGCGCTTGCCTGAATGCGCCGAGGCGGGCCTGCGAGCCTACCTGAACAAAGTGGTCTCCCCCTCCATCGAAAGGGCCGACCTGCTGCTGGCTGACTCCCAGAGTACCAAAAACGATCTAATCGAACTGCTGGGCGTTTCCCCAGACAAGATCGAAGTGGTGTACGCTGGGGTGGAGAGGAGGTTCCGCCCCATGAAGGGCGAGATGGCCTTGCGGAGAGCCAAGAAGCGTTACAGGCTAGACTCCCCTTTCATCCTGAGTCTGGGCACCCTGGAACCGCGCAAGAATTTCACAGGACTGATAGAGGCTTATGCGCTGATGGGAGACAAGGAGCTAAAGTTGGTCATCGCCGGGGGCAAGGGCTGGCTCTACGATGAGATTTTCGCCAGGGTGGAGGAATTGGGCCTGGAAGACAAGATCAGCTTCCCCGGCTTTATAGCCGATGAGGATTTGCCCGCTCTCTACAACTTGGCCGAGCTCTTTGTCTTCCCTTCCCTCTACGAAGGCTTCGGCTTGCCCCCTCTGGAGGCCATGGCCTGCGGCACGCCGGTGGTCACCTCTGACAGGCCGTCGCTGCCAGAGGTCGTGGGGGGGGCGGGCCTTATGGTGGAAGCCACGGACAGCCAGGAACTGGCCAAGGCGATGGAGCGGGTGCTGACGGACGAGAATCTGCGCCGGGAGATGAGGGAGAAAGGGTTGAAACAAGCAGCAAAGTTCACCTGGGAAGCGGCGGCAGAAAAGTTGCTAGATGTGTACAGGATGCTGGGTAGTTCAGGAGGGAAGAGAAAATGACAGAGACAGTGACTGCTGAGACTCTTCTGTTGACTTATGAGGACTATCGCCAGTTGCCTGATGACGGCAAGCGCTACGAACTCATTGAAGGGGAGATGCACATGATTGCTGCACCGACAACAGAACACCAACGGATCTCATTCAATTTGACTGTAGCCATCGGTACTCACGTCCGGGAACAATCACTGGGCTCGCTGTTCGTCGCGCCGGCGGACGTCGTGCTCTCACGATGGGACGTCGTACAGCCTGACATCCTGTTTGTGAGCAAGGATCGTGAGATGGTCATCACCGACACGCACGTTGATGGCCCTCCTGACCTGGTAATCGAAATCCTCTCTCCCTCTACTGTGTCTCTTGACCAATTGGTGAAGCGACAACTCTATGCCCGTCATGGCGTGTGCGAGTTCTGGCTGGTCAGCCCAGAGGCTGGCACGATAGAAGTGCTGGAGTTACACGAGGGAGCCTACCGTCGCCGCGCTCTGGTAGGCCGGGGCGATACGATTACCTCCAGGATACTGGAGGGACTGGAACTCGCCATAGATGAAATCTTTGCCTGAGACATGCACCGCTTCCGCGCCCAATGCCCATCCGAGGCCCTGCATCTCTCTGAATTGGAGCACACACTGCGAGAGACCGAAGCCGAGATTGACCGCCGCGTCTACGACCTGTACGGCCTGAGTGAGGAGGAGCGACAGGTAGTGGAGAAGGGTGTAACATAACATCAAGGAGTAATTGAAATGCCCCAACGTTCCCTTCTACTTCATAGGCTCAAGTCGGTTTCCATGGACGTACTGGCCCGACCGGTGGAGGGTGCCACCGTCACCGCCGACATCAAGCATTACCCCTTTCTGGCCATTGTGGGCCAGGAAGAAATAAAGATGGCTCTGATCCTGGCCATGCTCAACCCGATGGTGGGGGGCGTGCTGCTAATTGGCCCCCGGGGCACGGGCAAGACCACAGCCGTGCGGGGTCTGGTCGAACTCATGCCCCTCACGCGCCGCAGTCGCTGCCCTTATGGCTGTGAACCGGAGGCGGCCGAGACCTGGGGCATGGATGCCATCTGCCCCGACTGTGCCCAGAAGCTGGCCCGAGGCGAGGACATCATGGGTTTCGACCGTATGCGCCTGATCGAACTGCCCCTCAACGCTCGCCTGGAAGACGTGGTGGGCGGCATTGACGAACGGATAGCCCTGGAACAAAAGCGCGTGCGCCTGAGTCGAGGTATCCTCTCCTACGCCCATCGCAACGTTCTCTACATTGATGAAGTCAACCTGCTGGCAGATGAGATCGTGGATGCCATCCTGGATGCGGCTGCCTTAGGCTACTACAATGTACGGCGTGGCCCCTTGGCGGGCACCTACCAGGCCCGCTTTACTCTCATCGGCTCCATGAACCCGGAGGAGGGCAGCCTGCGCCCCCAGATCATGGACCGCTTTGGCTTGCGAGTGGTAGTCTCCGGCCTGGCCGAAGCGGAGGAGCGGCTGGAGGTCTACCATCGCGTCAGAACTTTCGCTGACAACCCTCACGAGTTCCTGGCTCTCTACAGCCCTGAGACAGTGGTCTTTACCGAGGAACTCGTTCAGGCCAGAGAACTGCTGCCTAAAGTGACCGTCACCCCCGAGGCCAAGCAAATGACCCTGGACCTGGTTAACACCCTGCAAATTGCCTCCAGTCGGGCTGAGATTGTGACCCTCGAGGCTGCCCGCGCCCACGCCGCCGCCGACGGACGCACCGAGGCCACCGTTGAAGACGTTTCGGCCGTAGCCCCCATGGCCCTGCGCCAGCGCCGCAGCCAATTCATGGTAGACTATTTCGAGGAGAGTGAAGAAGAAAAGGAAGAGATCAAAGCAATCCTGAATAAAGCAAAGAGATAAGATGCAAGCCAAAGACATTCAAGCCCTAAAAGCCATCATCGGTGACTTGAGCGGGTCTCGACCAAGAAGGCAGATCTGGAGGCTCACTCCGTAGATGAGTCTTTCCACGAGGGACACGAGCCCGAGGTGGTGATCTGGCCTGAGAGTGCAGCCGAGATCAGCGAGATACTAAAATTCGCCAACCAGCGCCGCATCCCGGTCACGCCCCGCAGCGGCGGCTCCAGCCTGGAAGGGAACCCCATCCCCGTGCAGGGAGGCATCGTGCTGGCTATGTCCAGAATGGACCGTGTTCTGGAGATACGCCCAGAGGACCTCCAGGCGAGAGTCCAGCCGGGCGTGGTCTATGACCAGTTGAACCAACGGCTGGGCAGGTACGGGCTGTTCTTCCCACCTGCTCCCGGCAGCGCAGACATGGCCACCATCGGCGGGATGGTGGCTAACAATTCCAGCGGCCTGCACGCCGTGAAGTACGGCGGTACCAAAGACTACGTCCTCAAGTTGGAGGTGGTGCTACCCACCGGCAAGATCATCACCACAGGCTCCAACGCTGCCAAAAGCGCCAGCGGCTACGACTTGGTGCGTCTTTTCACCGGCTCTGAAGGCACCCTGGGCGTGATGACCGAGATCACCCTCCGCCTGCGTGGCCTGATGGAAAAAACCGCTGGCATCGCCGTCTTTGACGGCGTCAAAGAGGTCGCCGGCACCGTCTTTGAGATGGTCCGCTATGGCCTGACGCCGGCTGCTCTGGAGCTGATGGACGCCGAGATCGTCCGTACCGTGAATCGCTGGGAGGGCCTCACTCTGGAAGAAGCCCCCACCCTGGTCATGGAGTTCCACGGCACCCCGGCCGGCGTGCGGGAGGAAGTGGAGTACGCCAGGGAGATTTGCATGGACCACAACTGCCGACAGTTTGAGATGGGGATCAGCACGGAGGAACGGGATCGCATCTGGCAAGGGCGCAAAGAGGCCCATAACGCCGTCAAGTATCTGAACACCGATTGCACCGTCACCATCGGCGACATCGTGGTACCTATCTCCAGGTATCCCCAAGCGGTGGAAAAAGCTTACGAGGCTGGTCGCAAGTATGGCATACGGGTGGCCACCTTTGGTCACGCTGGCGACGGCAACCTGCACACTGAGATCCTTGCCAGGAAGGGCGACGAAGATGCCCGGCAGAGGGCCGAATTAGTGAACGAGGAGATCGTGCGCTGGGCCATCAGCGTGGGGGGCACGGCTACTGGCGAGCATGGGATAGGCATCGGCAAGCGCAAGTTCATGGCCCTGGAGCACGGGGCCAGCTTGGAAGTGATGAAACAGATCAGACGACTGCTTGACCCCAATGGCATCCTGAACCCGGGCAAGATCTTTGAGGAGCTGTGATGAAATCCCATCAGGGTGAGAGCAAGTCCAAAAGCCAGATTGTCTTGATCCTTGGTTTGGCTCTGGCCATCGTGGGTTACTTCGGCCCGTGGGTAGACCACAAGACTGCGGCGCTGGTGCTCACCGGCCAAGACACGGGTGAGTTCGTCAAGTTCCTGCCGGAGGTGCGAGCCGGAGCAGTCCCCATGATCCGCGAGTTTTTCTACATACCCCCCTTCGCGGCTGCCCTGTGCCTGATCCTGCTAATGGCCAATAAGCGATTGGCTTATCCCCTGGTGGCCCGAGCCGTCATGCTGCTGGCCGTCCTGGGCCTGGCCTGGGCCATGCTGCCTCCTGTCTGGACACCCCAACTGCTGGTTACGGCCGAGTTCCGCAAGCAGACTGTAGCCATCGCCTTTTGCCTGCTGCTGCTCATCGTCCATCCCATGCTACGCTACTTGCCCTCACGGCGGTGTCCTGAGCCTGTCGCCTGTCCTGAGCATAGTCGAAGGGAAGGGTTGACGGCCGTGGCCCTTCGACACGCTCAGGACATAGCCATGATGGTGCTGGCCTTCCTGGGCGCAGTCTTCCCCTTGTGGCAATTCTTCGCCATCCGCGAGGCGGTGAACAGGGCCTACGGCTGGCCCGTGCAGGTGGGCTGGGGGCTGTGGGGCACAGTGCTTGGGTTCCTCATCGTCGTGGCGGGGGCAGTATCTGCGAGGCGAGGCCCGAATGACCGAGAGGTTTGGTAAACTAGAGGTTTTGGAGCGAGACCGAAACCGGCTGGTGCTGCGCACACCGAGGGCGAGCCTGGGGCGCTGGTGTCTCTTCTACCTTCTGTTTCCTTCTATCTTCATCATTATTGGGGTGGTCCTCTTTCTGGAGAAAAAGCCCTGGGTCCTCCTGGCCGCTGGCGTGGCCCTGTTGGTGCCTGTGCTTGCCAATCTGTCATCACTGGGCAACAAAAAGGTCGTCATTGACCGGACAACCCAGACAGTCACCCTGACGAAGACCTTTCTCTTCCTGCGGATCGTGGTCCACATCCCTTTTGAGGAGATAGCAGGCCTCCAGTTGCGACGCGACGCCATCCGTGGTCTTAAAACTAGCTACGTCTGGAAGGTGTTCCTGAGCACCGCCGAGCGCAGCGTACACATTGACTCCGGCACCTCGTATCACGGGATGCACGCTTTGGCGGCTGAGATCAGCCAACTGACCGGAAAATCCCTTCGTACCACCAACTTGATACCATAGGAATTTTCTTTTAGCAGAGGGGGCTCCCACGTCGCCGGACGCCGGGCGTGGGAGCCTGGCCTGCTAGAACCTAAATTTATACCATAGGAATCTTCTTTTGCTCGGCGTGGACTACAGTCCACGCCAGAAGCTGCCGGACTGTGGTCCGGTGGGAGCGATAAATCTATCGGAGAGGCAACTTGATGCCTGACGATCAAACCACCATTGCTGATTTGCGAGCCCAGGTAGAAGCTTTTGTTGCCGAGCGCGATTGGGCCCAATTCCACAGCCCTAAGAACCTCAGTATGGCCATCGCCATCGAGGCCGCCGAATTGATGGAGCACTTTCAGTGGCTGACCGTCGAGGAGTCCAGGAGGCTGGTTGAAGAAGGGGCAACATGTGGACAGGTTGTAGATGAGCTAGCCGACGTCTTGATCTACTGTCTCAGCCTGGCTAATGCCCTCGGCGTTGATCTCTCGGAGGCCATCGTCCGCAAGCTGGCCCACAACGCCCGCAAATACCCCGCCGACGAGTATCGCGGGCGCTTTTAACATCCGTTCTTCTGGGGACGTTATAGGGAAAATCAGGGCCAGTTTGTGTGAATGGTCAACGTCGGTGAGCAGCGGGGCAGTCAGGGGAGTCTCATTGCTCTCTGGAGGGGTTTACATAACGAAAATAGAACCCCGTTGGATCGAGATTGTCAGCGGGCAGGCCCCGAATAGGGGCCTGCCCGCCTCTTTGCAAGGTTTCCCTATCGCCCAACTGAGCGACTTGCACGTGGGGCCGCATGTCAAAGTCGAGGACGTCCATCAGGTGGTGGAGATAGCCGACAAGCTGGGTCCAGACCTCGTCGTGCTGACAGGGGACTATGTTTCCGAGTCTGCTCAGCACGGCGCGGCTTGTGCCAGTGAGTTGGCTGCGCTCAAGCTGAGCACGGCGTCCACGCCATCCTGGGCAATCACGACTTTTGGACGGACGCGGTCGTGGTGGCTGCCAATCTGCGCCAGGCAGGGCTGGACGTGCTGCGCAACGAGCACCGTTGGCTCAAAGGAGATGTGGCTCTACACCAACCGGGGCATAGGTTTGATTGCTCCGGCGGTGCGTTTCCTCTGCCGCCCGGAAATTACCTTGTTGCGGCTGCAAGTCCTCTGATGGCCGCTATAGAAACCAAAGCGGCATGATGTCGGTATTGTCATCACCAGATGCCCCCGGATCCCATCCCGCGGCAGGGTCCGGGGGTTTTGTCTGAGGCTAGATCGACACACGATGAAGTTTGACAATTTCGCGGCTTCAATCGCCATTTGACAAATCTAATTCAATATGATAGAATCTGTACTAATTTTATTGGGCTTTCATGAGATTTATATAGATTTGCTTCTACGGGCCTCCACACCCACTAGTGTTTGACAGGAGAAAAGAGCTCAACATGTCTGATCCAAAGGAAGAGAGCAGCCATTGGTTAAATCTAGGCGAAGCAAGCAAACTGTTGGGTGTACATCCCGGAACGTTGCGAAAGTGGGCTGATAAGGGACACATTCCCTTTTTCCGGACGCCAGGCGGTCATCGCCGCTTTTCCGAAGCCGACTTGCAAGCGTTCATTGAGGAGGGACAGAGCCTGGTCCCAGCGTCGCAAGCCCATCTACTGGTGCAGTCTGCCGTCAGTAAGACGCGACGGGAAATAATAGGCCAGAATGTCGCTGCCGAACCCTGGTACCGCGTATTCGAGACCAATGGCGAGACTCTACAGCACAAACGGGAAAACGGTCGCCGTCTCTTCGGCCTGGCGATCCAATTCATGGCCCGTGACACAGATCAGGAGCCTATCCTGGAAGAAGGACGGCGTATCGGCGAGGAGCACGGGCGGGACTGTGCCCAGCGCTTCATGTCTCTGGTAGACATGACACGGGCCTTTTTCTTTTTCCGCGAATCCCTCATCAGGGCCATTCGACCCGGGCTGCACACCTTCGGCCAGTACGACGATGAAGATGTGTGGATACACCGACGACTCCGCCAGTTCCTCGACGAGGTGTTCTTTGCCACCCTGGACGCCTATGAGACCGCCTGTCGCCATCTGTTGGCGGCCGGGGAGCACTCATGACAGGCTATCCCATAACCCTGGTGGCCTTGGACGATGCTCGCTGTGTGGTGGTGGGCGGCGGGGCGGTAGCCGCGCGCAAAGTGGCTGGGCTGCGACAGGCAGGGGCCAGGCCGATTGTTATCAGCCCCACGCTGTGTCCAGAACTCGAATCGCAAGCTGCCCAAGGCGAGATCGAGTTTATTCGACGCTCTTACCGGCAAGGTGATTTGACAGAGGCCTGGCTGGTCATCGCTGCCACCGACGCCCCGGCTGTCAATGAAGCGGTATTTAGGGAAGCGCAAGCTGTCGGCTGCCTCGTCAACGTGGTGGACGACCCGGCCCGCTGCTCTTTTTTTGTGCCCGCTGTCGTGAGGCAAGGGGCGCTCACCATCGCCGTTTCCACGGGTGGCCAGAGCCCGGCCCTTTCCAGACGCATCCGCCAGCAACTCGAATCCTTGTTCGACCCGGCCTATGGACTACTGCTCGATCTACTAGGCCGGTTGCGCCCGACGGTTCAGGCTGCCATTCCTGATCCCGAGCGTCGAGTCGCCTTCTGGAGGCGGTTGCTGGATTCAGACGCTCTGGATAGGCTACGGGCTGGAGACGAGGCAGGTGCCATAGCCCAGGCGGAAGCTCTTTTGCGGGAGATTCAAGAGATCAAATAGCCCAGGAGCAGGACATTTGCAGATCATCAACGTTGGACTCAATCACAAGACGGCTCCCGTGGAAGTGAGGGAGAAACTGGCCTTTGCTGGCAGTGATCTGCCCTATGCCTTGGCCCGTTTGCCGGTGGGTAATGGCCATGGTCCAGGCTATGTCTTGGAGGGTGTGATCCTCTCCACCTGCAATCGCCTGGAGGTCTATGCTCTGGTGGAAGACCCTGTACGGGGACAAGAGGACGTGGCCCGTTTTCTGAGCGACATCCACAACCTGTCTTGCCAGACCTTCACCGATTACTTGACGGCCTGTTCAGAAGAGAAAGCTGTCTCCCATCTGTGTGCCGTCGCCTGCGGCCTGGATTCCATGATCCTGGGCGAGCCGCAGATCCTGGGCCAGGTGGCCGAAGCGCATCAACTCGCTCTCCAGCATGGGGCAGCCGGGGCAGTGATGGCCGCCCTCTTCCGCCAGGCCTTACGGGCGGGCAAGCGGGCGCGTACGGAGACAGTCATCAGCCAGCACGCTGTTTCCGTCAGCCACGCCGCAGTGGAACTGGCCAAGCGGATCTTTGGTGATCTCTGCCACTGCCAGGTGCTTCTCATCGGCGCCGGAGAGATGGCCGAACTGGCGGCCAAGAACCTGGCTGCCAATGGTGCGAAGGGCCTCAGTGTCATCAACCGCAGCCAAGGGAGAGCGCAACGCCTGGCTGACCAATTCGGTGCCCGGGCCCTGGGCTGGGAACGTATCACTCAGGCCCTCTGGAATGTGGACATCGTCATCAGTTCCACATCCGCCCCCCGCGCTATTATCCACCCGGACACTGTCCACGAGGCCATGCTGATGCGGCACAACCGCCCCCTTTTCTTCATTGACATTGCTGTGCCCAGGGACGTGGACCCCGCTGTGGGCGACTTGCCTGGTGTCTTTCTGTACAACATTGATGATCTTCAGGCCGTGGTACAAACTAACCTCGCCCATCGCCGAAAGGAGATCCCAAAGGCCGAGGCCATCATCAACCAGGAGACGGCGGCCTTCATGAGTTGGTTTCGGGCTCTGGATGTGGTGCCCACCATTGTTGAACTGCGCCAGCAGGCTGAGGAGATTCGCCGCGCCGAATTGGAGAAAGCCCTGCGCCGCTTGGAGGATCTCTCGGACCGTGAGCGCAACATCATCCAGGCTCTGACATATGGCATCGTCAACAAGATTCTGCACCAGCCTACGATACGCCTTAAGGAGCACGCCAACAGCCGGGACGGGTATCACTACACCGAGGCCGTGCGGGACCTGTTTGGGCTGTGCTACGACGATGGGAAGGACGGTGGAGGGGAGGACTAGCCATGATCAATATTGTCCTCTTCACAACGACCCTTGTTCTGTACGCGGCCAGCACCCTTTGCTATGGCCTCCGTTGGCTGGCCGACAGCCGCCGCGCGGGACATTGGGCCACCCCTCTGCTGCTCGGGGCTGCCCTGTTGCACGGGGTTGCCTTTGTCACCCGCTGGCTAGAATCGGGCTATCCCCCCCTGGCCAACGGCTTCGAGGCATTCTCCTTCTTTGCCTGGGGATTAGTCCTGGTCTACCTGATCGTCGAGCACAAGAGTGGCCAGGCTGTGTTGGGCGTCTTCGTGACTCCATTAGCCTTGCTGTCCCTGCTCATTGCCTCGGCATTACCCAAGAAAATCCAGCCCCTGCTTCCTGTGCTGCGTAGCCATTGGCTGATGGTGCACGTGGCCGTCTCTTTCGCTGCCTTTGTGACCTTTAGCCTGGCCTTCGTTGCTGCCCTGGCTTATCTGCTCCAGGAGCGAGTCCTCCGGCACAAGGCTGGCAGCCGATGGATTTGGCGTCTGCCCGCCCTGGAAGCGATGGACAGGCTGAGCCACCGCCTGGCTGCCCTGGGCCTCTTGTTGATGACAGGCTCGCTTCTGACTGGCTCGATCTGGGCCGAGCAGGCCTGGGGAGTGTTCTGGGTGTGGCAGCCCCAGCAGATCGCGGCCCTGGCAACCTGGGGCATTTACCTGGTCTACCTCTACGCCCGCCACAGCGTCGGCTGGCGCGGACGCCGATTGGCCTGGCTGTTGGTGGCCGGCTTCGTCTCGGTAATCGTCACTTTCGTCGGGGCGGACCTCGTGGCCCCAGGCAGCTTGCACAACTTTCTCTTCTAGGAGTAGCCTTGTCTCCCCAATGTTTCCAAACCATCACCGTCGGCAGTCGGGGCAGCGACCTGGCCCTGTGGCAGACCCACTGGGTGATCGCGCGCCTGCAGCAGGCGCGCCCTGACATCGAGTTCCGTATCCAGCGCATCACCACCCGGGGCGACGTGGTGCGCGACCGGGCGCTTTCCCAGGTGGGGGGCAAGGGACTTTTCGTCAAGGAGATTGAGGCCGCGCTGTTGGCCGGAGAGATTGATCTGGCCGTGCACAGCCTGAAGGACATGCCCACCGAGCAGCCCGAAGGCTTGACTATTAGCGCGGTAACTGCCCGCGAGGACCCACGCGACGTGCTGGTCTCCCGCCTGGGGTTGAAACTAGCCAAGTTGCCGCAGGGCGCGCGGGTGGGCACCAGCAGCCTGCGACGGGCGGCACAACTGCGGGCTTCCCGCCCCGACCTGCAAATCGTTGATCTGCGGGGCAACGTGGACACCCGGCTACGCAAGGCCACGACAGAGGAGTACGATGCAGTGGTACTGGCCGCGGCGGGGGTAATCCGCCTGAGATACAGCGACAGGATCACCGAGTACCTGTCCCCCAAGGTGATGCTGCCGGCCGCAGGCCAGGGCGCGCTCTGCGTGGAGGTACGCACCGACGACGAAGCGACGCGAACCCTGATATCCATTGTGCACGATCCCCTGACCGATGCCGCCGTCATGGCCGAGCGGGTGTTTCTGACGAGGATGGGAGGCGGCTGCCAAGTGCCTATCGCGGCCTACGGCATTGTCAATGCCGACGAACTCTGGCTGCGCGGGCTGGTGGCCAGCCCTGATGGCTCGCGGCTGCTGCGGCACGAACTGCGTGGATCGTGGACCGAGCCAGTGGTACTGGGTCAGGCACTAGCGGAGGAGATGCTGGCCCAGGGAGCGGACGAGATATGCCGAGAGCGGTGATAGGCCGGGACATGGCTGGTTGACGATCGTTTGGGCAAAGCGAAGGATGACATGAGGACAAAAGATGGAGGCTACGTATTCCTGGTCGGTGCTGGGCCGGGCGACCCGGGGCTGATCACGGTTAAGGGACTAGAAGCACTGCGGCAGGCTGAGGTCGTGGTCTACGACTACCTGACCAATGCAGAGCTATTGAAGGAGACTCGCCCGGATGCTGAGTTCATCTACGTCGGCAAACGGGGCGGACAGCATACCCTCTCGCAGGAGGAGATCAACCAGCTCCTCGTGGAAAAGGCCCAGGCAGGGAAGACGGTGGCCCGTCTGAAGGGGGGTGACCCTTTCGTCTTCGGGCGCGGGGGTGAGGAAGCCATGGCTTTGGCCGAGGCTGGGGTCCCCTTTGAGGTCATCCCCGCAGTGACCAGCGCCGTCGCCGCCCCGGCTTATGCTGGTATTCCGGTCACCCAGCGTGGCCTGGCCAGTTCTTTCGCCGTCGTCACCGGCCATGAAGATCCCACCAAGGCCGAATTGGCCATTGACTGGAAGTATCTGGCCCGTGGCGTGGACACTTTGATCTTTCTGATGGGAGTGGGGAACCTGCCAGAGATCGTGGCCCGGTTGATGGAGCATGGCCGACCGCCCGAGACCCCGGCGGCGCTGGTGCGCTGGGGGACCACACCCCGGCAGGAGACAGTGGTTGGAACCCTGGCCGACATCGCTGAGAAGGTGGAAGCGGCGGGGCTGCGTCCGCCAGCGGTGACAGTCATCGGACAGGTAGTGAACCTGCGAGAGCACCTGCGCTGGTACGACCGCAAGCCGCTCTTCGGAAAGCGGGTGCTGGTAACCCGATCACGGGAGCAGGCCAGTGTCCTCTCCCGGCGCCTGCGGGAACTGGGAGCCGAGCCGGTGGAACTGCCGGCTATTGCCTTCCAGCCCCCTGAAGACTACACTCCACTGGATGCGGCGATCCGACATATCCACCAGTACGATTGGATCATCTTCACCAGCACCAACGGCGTGCGAGCCTTCATGGAACGGTTGTGGACCCTGGGATGGGATGCCAGGAGTCTGGCCAGGGTGAAACTGGCGGCCATTGGCCCGGCTACGGCGGCCGCGCTGGAGCAGTACCATCTGCGGGCTGACTATATGCCTGACCAGTATGTCGCTGAGGCGGTGGCAGCAGGCATCGGCGACGTGAGCGGCCAGCGGATTTTGCTTCCCCGGACGGATATCGCCCGCCCGGCTCTGGCAATCGCACTTCGAGAAGCTGGCGCGATAGTTGATGAAGTCACGGCCTACCGTACAGTACTGGCCGAGGTGGTGCAGGAGAGCGTCCCCACCGGGGGCTTGGTCTCCCCTACCAGCGAGGACGTGCGCCAGATGCTGGCGGAAAATCAAATTGACGTGGTGACCTTTACCAGTTCTTCCACGGTGCGCAACCTCGTTGCGCTCTTGGGTGACGCAGAGCTTCTGCGGGGGGCGCTCATCGTCTGCATTGGCCCTATCACTGCCGGCACAGCCCGCGAGGTGGGCTTGCGGGTTGACGTGGTTGCGGAGGAATACACGGTTGATGGACTGATCGAAGTATTGACCAGGGAATCAGGCGCGCTGGACGGAGTACCCTCCTGATTCCCCGATTTCCTACCTACTAGAAGGGACTTGTGTGAACGCATGATCGGCGTAACTAAACTTCTGTGTGGCACGGTGACACCATCCGATGCTCTGCGATACGGGCGTCGGTCGGACCGGTCGCCCAGCCATCTGTTGCAATTCAGTCATGACAAAAAGCCAGTGGTCGTCTGGAACAGCACCAAGGCCTGCAACCTGCACTGCATCCACTGCTACTACAGCGCCAACGCCCGCTCTGCCCCCGACGAACTGACCACGGCCGAGGCCAAGGCTTTTATTGACGATCTGGCCGCTTTCGGCGCTCCCGTGCTCCTTTTCTCCGGCGGTGAGCCGCTCCTGCGAGATGACTTGTTCGAACTGGGAGCCTACGCCGCCGAGCGAGGCATCCGCGCCGTGATCTCCACCAACGGCACTCTCATCGAGAGGAAGGTTGCACAGCAAATCAAGGAAGCGGGCTTTTCCTACGTGGGCGTCAGTCTGGACGGCATCGGGGAGACCAACGACCGCTTCCGTGGGGTGAGAGGTGCCTTCGACGCAGCGCTACGAGGCATCCGCCACTGCACTGAGGTCAATATACGGGTGGGCCTGCGGTTGACCCTCAACAAGCACAACTACGAAGATCTGGCGGATATCCTCGATCTCCTCGAAGAGGAACACATCAAACGAGCCTGCTTCTACCACCTGGTCTACACCGGGCGGGGGAGCAGGATGAGGGACGATGACCTGAGCCTGGAGGAGAGCCGGATGGCCGTGGACCTGATCTTCGACCGAACCGAGGATTTCTACCGGCGGGGCATCGAATTGGAGGTCCTGACAGTGGACAACCACGCCGACGGTCCCTACCTGCTGCGCCGGGTGCAGGCACGCCAGCCGGAGCGGGCTGACGAGGTGCTACAACTGCTGCGCTGGAACGGGGGCAATTCGTCAGGGGTGGGCATCGGCGCGGTGGACCATCAAGGGAACGTCCACGCCGACCAGTTCTGGCAACATTACACCTTCGGCAACGTAAGGGAGCGCCCCTTCAGCCAGATCTGGACCGACACCGATGACCCTCTGATGGCTGGCCTGAAACACCGCAAACCCCTTCTCAAAGGGCGCTGTGCGGCCTGTCAGTATCTGGATATCTGCAACGGCAACTTTCGCGTGCGGGCCGAGGCAGTCTACGGTGACGTCTGGACTCCGGACCCGGCCTGCTACCTGACTGATGAGGAGATAGGATTATGAGCACCTTTCCCATTTACCGTCCCCGCCGCCTGCGCCGTACCGAGAACCTGCGGCGCATGGTGCGGGAGACAAGGGTATCCGCCGATGACTTTATCTACCCCCTCTTCGTCGTCCATGGCCAGGGGGTGAAAACGGAGATTCCCTCTATGCCTGGCAATTACCATTGGTCCATTGACATGCTCCCCACTGAGGTCGAGGAGATCGCCACCCTTGGCATCCCGGCCGTTATCCTCTTCGGCCTGCCGGCCGTGAAGGACGAGGTGGGCTCGGAGAATTACGACGAGCACGGCATCGTGCAGCAGGCCATTCGGGCCATCAAGGAAGCGGTGCCAGAGTTGGTGGTGGTCACCGACGTCTGCATGTGCGAGTATACCAGCCACGGCCACTGCGGCATAGTGCGGGACGGCTACGTGCAAAACGACGAGACCTTGGAGTATCTGGCCAAAGTCGCGCTCTCCCACGCCGCCACCGGTGCTGACATCGTCGCTCCCAGCGGCATGATAGACGGTCAGGTGTGGGCCATCCGCGAGGCCCTGGACGAGAATGGCTACGAGAACATAGCCATCCTGTCCTATGCCGCCAAGTACGCTTCGTCTTTCTACGGCCCTTTCCGCGATGCGGCCCAGTCGCCGCCCCAATTCGGCGACCGTTGTTCCTATCAGATGGATCCGCCCAATGCCCGCGAGGCCCTGCGAGAGGTGGGCCTGGACATCGAAGAGGGAGCCGACATTGTGATGGTCAAGCCGGCCCTGCCCTATCTGGACATCATCCGCCAGGTGCGTGATGCTTTCGATTACCCTCTGGCTGCCTACAACGTCAGCGGCGAGTTTTCCATGGTCAAGGCGGCCGCGCAGCGGGGCTGGATTGACGAGCAGCGCGTGGCTCTGGAGATGCTCACCGCCATCAAACGGGCTGGCGCTGACATGATACTGACCTACTTTGCCAAAGACGCAGTCCGGTGGCTGGCCACTGGCCAGGGCCAGGGGGTCCCATGAATCCTCACTTGAAATTGGAAAACCGTGCGCCCCATGTTATCGCCTGGGAGTCCACCGTGGCCTGCAATCTGGTCTGCGTCCACTGCCGGGCCAGCGCCCAGTGCGAGCCGGCTCCCGACGAACTGACCACTGAGGAGGTCCGCGCCCTCATTGACGGCATCGTTAGCTTCTCGCGGCCTATATTTGTCATCAGCGGGGGTGAGCCGTTGATGCGATCCGACATCTTTGACATCGCCGGCTATGCCACGGCGCAGGGGCTGCGGGTGGCTATGTCACCTAACGGCACCCTCATCACACCTCAGGTGGTAGAGAAGATGAAGGCCGCCGGGCTGCAGCGCATCTCCGTCAGCATAGATGGCCCCACAGCCGAGAAGCACGATGCCATCCGCGGCCAGCCGGGAGCCTTCGCAGCGGCTATTCAGGGACTGGCGGCCTGCCGGGCGGGCGGCCTGGGCTTCCAACTCAATACGACGGTGCTGCGCCAGACCATGGATGACCTGCCAGCCATGCATCGGCTGGCCAGCGAGCTGGGGGCCGTGGCCTGGCATGTTTTCATGCTGGTACCCACCGGCCGTGGCCGGGTGGACGACGAGGTATCGCCTCAGCAGTACGAGGCGGTTTTAGAGTGGGTTTACCAGACGGCCCGGACCTCACCGCTACCGATCCGTGTCACTTGTGGCCCCCACTTTATGCGCATCGTGGCCCAAAACCGGCGGCAGGACGGCGACCTGCCCAACCTGGTGCGAAAACGGGGCCACGAGGGCCAGCAGGGGCTCGACGCCATGAGCAGGGGCTGTCTGGCTGGCGTTGGCTATTGCTTCATCTCCCACAAAGGCGACGTCTATCCCTGCGGTTACCTCCCGATCCTGGCTGGCAACGTGCGGGAACAACCTTTCCAGGATATCTACCAGCAGTCGCCTCTGTTCCGCACCTTGCGCGATCTGGGACAGTTGCATGGCAAGTGTGGTCACTGCGAGTTCGTGCGCATCTGCGGCGGTTGCCGCGCCCGGGCCTATGGGATCACCGGCGACTATCTGGCAGAGGAGCCCTACTGCGTTTACCAGCCAAAGGAACGCGCAAAGCGATGACGGCGATCCCGCTTTCCCCTTTCGACGGGCAGCTCCTCACTCTGCTGCAACGAGAGTTCCCCCTCGTCCCCACGCCGTTCGCAATCCTGGCTGCTCGCATGGAAGTGGACGAGGCTGAGGTACTGGAGCGCACGCAGCAGTTGAAACGCGACGGGGTCATCCGTCAGATCAGCGCCATCTTTGACTCTCGGCGGCTGGGCTATCAGAGCACCCTCGTGGCCTTTCAAGTGCCCGAGGAACGGCTGGACGCGGTCGCAGACCAGGTAAGCGCACATCCAGGAGTGAGCCACAACTATGCCCGTGACCACGTCTACAACCTGTGGTTTACTCTGACTCTGCCTCCCGGACAGGCAATGGACGTCAATATCGGCGCTCTGGCGCGGAAGGCAGACGTTGCTCTCTATCTGAACCTGCCCGTGGTGCGCCTCTTCAAGATCGGGGTGCAGTTCGACCTGGCGGGAGAGTCATCGGAGAGCGGGGGCAAAGCCCCGGTGGCGAAAGAGGCCAGCCCTCTTGCCGATAGCCAGCCTACCTTCTCTGACTCCGACCGCGCGGTGGTGAGAGAGTTGCAGGAGGATATCGAGCTTGTGCCCTGTCCTTTCGCCCCCATGGCCCGGTGTCTGGGAATGAGCGAGGAAGCGTTGCTGGTCAAGGCCAGAGGCTTCTTGGCGAGCGGAGTGATGCGTCGCTACGGCGCTGTGCTCCGACATCGCCGGGTTGGCTTCGCTGCCAACGGAATGGTTTGCTGGGTGGTGCCAGAGAACCGTATTGAAGAAGTCGGAAGACTAGCAGCTACCTATTCTAAGGTCAGCCATTGTTACCAACGCCTGCCCCGTCCGCCCGATTGGCCTTACACCCTGTTCACTATGATCCACGGTAGGACCCAAGCCGAGGTCGAGGCCGTGACTGAGAACATCGCCGCCGCCAGCGGCATCTGTGATTACGTCATCCTTTACAGCATCAGGGAGTACAAGAAGGAGCGAGTGAAATACTTTTGAAAAACAGGAGGAGCCATGAATATTGACCGTTCTCAAGATCTCTTTGCTGCTGCGCGGCAAGTCATCCCTGGCGGGGTGGACAGTCCCGTGCGGGCCTTTAGGGCCGTGGGTGGTCTGCCGCTCTTTATCGAGCGGGGCCAGGGGCCCTACCTTTTCGACGCCGACGGCAACCGCTATATTGACTACGTCCTCTCCTGGGGGCCGTTGATTTTGGGCCACGCTTACCCGTCGGTGGCCGAGGCGCTGAAAGCGGCCGTCGATCTGGGCACCAGCTACGGTGCTCCCACCGCGTTGGAGACAGATCTGGCCGAGCTGATCATCGAGGCCATGCCCTCGGTGGAGATGGTGCGCTTCGTCAACTCTGGCACCGAGGCCACCATGAGCGCCCTGCGCCTGGCCCGCGCCTATACTAGCCGTGACAAGATCATCAAATTCGAGGGCTGCTACCACGGCCACGCCGACATGTTGCTGGTGCAGGCTGGGTCGGGGGTGGCTACCCTGGGCCTGCCGGACAGCCCGGGCGTGCCCCATGGTGCGACTGGAGACACACTGACCGCACCCTACAATGACCTGGCCGCTGTCGAGTCCCTCTTCGCCGAATACGGTGACCGGATCGCCGCCGTGATTGTCGAGCCGGTGGCCGGCAACATGGGAGTGGTGCTGCCGAAAGAAGGCTTCCTGGAAGGGTTGTGCCGTATGACCCGGCAACACGGGGCCCTGCTCATCTTCGACGAGGTAATGACTGGCTTCCGGGTGGCCCATGGTGGCGCCCAGACGCTGTATGACATTGACCCTGACCTGACTACCCTGGGCAAGGTGATCGGTGGGGGGTTGCCGGTGGGTGCCTATGCCGGCAAGCGGGCCATCATGGAGGCGGTGGCCCCGGCCGGGCCGATGTACCAGGCTGGCACCCTCTCGGGCAACCCGCTGGCTATGACAGCCGGCATCGAGACCCTGAAGGTATTGAAAGGGGAGGGAGTATGGAAGGAACTGGAGCAAAAGAGTGCCAGGCTGTGTGAGGGCATTGGCCAAGCCGCACAAGAAGTCGGCGTGCCTATCACCCAGACTCGAGTGGGCACCATGTTCTGTACCTTCTTCACGCCGGAGCCAGTAACCGATTACACTTCGGCCAAGGGAGCGGACACCGAACGCTTCGGCCGTTTCTTCCAGGCCATGCTGGAACAGGGTATGTACCTGGCCCCTTCCCAGTTCGAGGCAGGCTTCATGTCCTTGGTCCACTCCGACGACGACATCGCACGGACGGTGGAGGCGGCCAGGGTCGCGTTCCGTGCCTGTGCTTAGGAGGTGCCCTGTTTGGAACAAAAGTTAGGAGATGCGGTTCCGCTGAAAAGGCAAACGCCAGCTGTGGAGCGACAAGTTGCTCTTTGGCTGGCGCTGAGACACGAAAGTCAATCAGGGCACGATGCGCGTCCCCGTTTCGCCCGCCAACGCTCGCTCGATGTTCTCGGGGTTGGTAACGAGGGCCTCTTTACCTCCTCTCTCCAGGTAATCAACGATGGCCTTAATCTTGGGATACATGCTCCCTGGCGCAAAGTGCCCCTCCTCCAGGTACTGCCTGGCCTCTGCCAGAGTCATCCTGTCCAGCCATTCCTGGTTCGCCTGGCCAAAGTTGAGGGCCACCTTCTCCACAGCGGTGGAGATGAGGAAGAGGTCAACGCTAATGGCCAAAGCCAGGAGGCTGGAGGCATAGTCCTTGTCAATGACCGCGGCGGTGCCCCTTAGTTTGCCGTTTTCCTCGATAACGGGGATGCCTCCACCCCCCACCGCTATCACCACGAAATCAGCATCAATGAGATTCTTGATAGCGTCCCGCTCGATGATGCGCCTGGGGATGGGTGAGGGTACTACCCGTCGCCAGCCCCGCCCGGCGTCCTCGATCACGTCCCAGCCTTCCTCGTCCCGTCTCTTCAAGGCCATCTCCTTATCCAGAAAAGGGCCAATGGGCTTGGAGGGGTTCTGGAAGGCGGGGTCGTCCTTATCCACCAGCACCTGGGTGACCACGGTGGCGGCTTGCTTGTTAATGCCCCGCAACTTGAACTCGTTGTACAAAGATTGCTGGATCATGTAACCGAGGGCACCCTGGGTATCGGCTCCACAAGAATCCAGAGGTACAGTGTGCAACACGTGGCTGGCCAGCTCCGAGCGGCGGAGGATGAATCCCACCTGGGGGCCGTTGCCGTGGGTGATGATCACGTCCCAGCCGCGCTCGATCATGCCAGCGATGTGTACGCAGGTCTCCCGCGTGGCGGCGAACTGGTCGGGTACGGTCTGGTGTTCTTTATCTTTGATGAGGGAATTGCCGCCGATGGCGATAACAGCAACTTTTTTGTTCATAAGGATCATCCTTTCCGTGAGTTGAATCCGCTCCCACTCGATTCACAGAAGATACCAGTGGCCCATTGAGTAGTAGAAATAGGCCCGTATTTTGGTCTTTGACGGTGCTAGTCCGCTCGGTGTGTCTGAGGTATGTGCTCTGCCAATCTCTTCTCAACAAAGATCGGCTTGAGCCGGGCGAAGCGCTGCCGCCCGTCCACCAATGGGATGCTGGGCCATTCGTCGCCGATGAGGGGCCGGGCGTAGCGCACGAAATCATCGGTCACGTCCACCCGGTTCGGCGCGATCCAGGCCTCCGGGAAGGTGCGCTCAGAGTTGGCCACAAGCTCTAGCGGCACCTTGTCGTAGCGGACGTTGTAGAGAGGGCCAGGCTCTCTCAGAATGGTAGCCATGTAGCCGGACTCTTCTAAAGCCACTTGCACGGCCTTCCTCCCAACTTTGTAAGCCTCTTCCAGATCCACAGTCGAAGCGTAGATCATGCTATGACGCTGGTCAGTGCCCGGCACATTGCCCCGGGCCACGCCCCGCGCCTGCAGACCGACCTCATTGAGGTAGTTCACTACCAACTGCTCGACCATCATCTGGCTGGACGAGAATTGGACGTGGCCAAAGGCGTCCTTCCGCTCACCGATGTCACCCACCGGAAAGCCCTCACTGATGACGACCATGGCCCGGCCTCGTGCTTTGAGCAGATCGTTGACCCGATCCGCCAGTTCCTCCAGGCTCAAGCCCGACTCTTTCATGACGATGAGCAAAGGCATCTCGCGATCCGGGTCGGCCAGACGGGCTGCGGCTGGGATGAAGCCGATCTTGCGCCCCATGGCTTGCAACACCAGCACTGGGTCGGACGGGCAGGAGCCAGCGTTCTCCTGGTTGGCGTTCTGCACCGTCAGCGCCCAGTAACGGGCCACACTACCATAGCCTGGGGTGTGGTCAATCAGCTTGAACTCACTGTCGCCCACGTCATTGTCAATGGTCTTGGGCACACCGGTAGCTACCAGGTCCAGCCCTCGCTCGTGAGCTAGGTTGGCCACTTTGTGGGCCGTGTCCATCGAGTCGTTTCCGCCGATGTAGAAAAAGTAGCCGACGTTGTGCGCTTTAAAGACCTCGACCACCCGCTCAAAATCCTCTTGCTGAGCCGCTTTGAGCTTGTAGCGACAGGTGCCGACGGAGCCAGCAGCCGGAGTGGTGCGTAGCAGGGCAATCTCCTCAGGCGGTTGGGCGGAGAGGTCGAGCAGCTCTTCTCGCAACACGCCCTCAATACCGTGCCAACCGGCATAGACCGTGCCAAAAACCTCAGGCGCAGCATGACAGGTCTCGACAACAGCTCGCAGCGAGTTGTTGATGACAGGTGTCGGTCCGCCCGATTGGGCGACGACGACGTTTCGAGGTGTAGTCATGCTTTCCTCCTTACTCGAATTCCTCAAGAAAGAATTCCTCGTCCCCGCTCAATGGGACCAGATAGTGGAAGCCGTCAGGCCCCAACTTACGCGTCAGCTTGGCCATGATCCGGTCCGCGTTGTCGTAGGGTCCGGCGACAAAGAAAGGCTTGCCGTCTTTGCCACCCAGTGGGATGGGTACCTCACAGGCATCAGGGTCCGCGTCGCCCAGCACGAGCATGGCGTCGCGGTAGTCGGGATCAGGCTTAAACCCCAGTTCGCCAGCGTAAGCAATCGCCTCGCGGATGATCTTGGCCACCAGGTTGATATCTGCTTTGATCATGTCTTGATTAGCCTTCATTCCGTCACGCAATTCTCGGTACTCCTGCATGGTGTGGAGAGGTCTACCGAAGGCGCTCTTGACGCCCAGGCAGCCCAGGTCTACCAGGAAAACGCCAACGGCGATCTGCCCAGAGGGTGAGCGGCGGGCCACCAGGATTTGCGTGATCGCACCTTCTTCCTGCCACTCTTTGGTCAGAAGACACTCGTGCAAGGGCCAGCGGCCGGCTGCGCGAAGCAGGGCGCGGCCTGTCAGCCGTGGCTTCGAGCTGGCGCGTTTCTGTTTGCGTTTGGCAGCCTTGCGCTGGAGCGCTTTCTGATGCCGTTTTGCGGATGGCTTTGCCACGCGGATTCTCCTTAAAACTGCTGCCACTCGGTATGGAACACACCTTCTTTGTCCACCCGCCGGTAGGTGTGAGCGCCAAAGTAGTCGCGCTGAGCCTGGGTCAGATTAGCGGGCAGCCGGGCCGTACGATAGGCATCAAAGTAAGCCAGGGCACTGCTAAAGGCCAGGCAAGGGATGCCATTCTCCACCGCGGTCTTGATGACAAAGCGGAGCGCCTCCTGGCCGCTCTCCACATCGGCTTTGAATCCAGGGTCGAGCAGCAGATTAGGCAAGTCGGGATTGCGGTCATAAGCCTCGCGGATGCGGTTGAGGAACTTGGCACGGATGATGCAGCCGCCGCGCCAGATGGTAGCAATCTCACCGAGTTTCAGGTCGTAGTCATACTCCTCGCTGGCTGCCTTCAGGAGCGTAAAGCCCTGAGCATAGGAACAGATCTTGGCTGAATAGAGCGCCTTGCGCATTGCCTGGATCAACTCATCACGGTTGCCTTTGTAACGGACAGCCGGGCCGGAGAGCAGCGTCGAGGCAGCGACACGTTCGCGTTTGTAGGCCGATATGATGCGCGACTCGACTGCAGCGTTAATGGTCGGTGTAGGCGCGCCCAAGTCAAGGGCATTCTGCGAGGTCCATTTACCGGTCCCCTTCTGCTTGGCCTCGTCGAGGATCACGTCAACCAGGGGCTTGCCGGTCTCGTCATCCATCCTGGTAAAGATGTCAGCCGTGATCTCGATCAGGTAGGACTCCAGTTCGCCCTGGTTCCACTCGGCAAAGACCTCGTGCAATTCCTGGGCCGACAGGCCGCCCACGCGGTGCAGAATGTCGTACGATTCGGCAATGAGCTGCATGTCGCCGTACTCAATGCCGTTGTGGACCATCTTGACGTAGTGGCCAGCGCCCCGAGGGCCGATGTAGGTGACGCATGGATCACCGTTCACCCTAGCTGCGATGGCTGTAAGGATCGGTTCGACCAGGGCATAAGCCTTCGGCTGGCCACCGGGCATGATGCTGGGTCCCCACAGAGCGCCGTACTCGCCGCCGGAAACTCCGGTGCCGATGTAGAGAAGCCCCATCGCCTCCAGGTCCTCGGCCCGGCGCTCGGTATCTCCAAAGAAAGAGTTCCCGCCGTCCATGATGAGGTCCCCTGGTTCCAGGTGGGGCTTGAGTTGATCTATCATGGCGTCCACCGGGGCCCCCGCCTTGACCATGAGCATGATTTTACGCGGCTTCTCCAGCATCTCGACCAATTCTTCCACGCTGTAGGCTGCTTTGATTTTCTTATCTCTGGCTTGCTCGGCCATGAACTTCTTGGTCCGCTCGGCAGTCCGGTTGTAGACCGCCACCGAGAACCCATTGCGCTCGATGTTGAGGACCAGGTTCTGGCCCATGACAGCCATACCAATTAAGCCGAAATCACAATTGGTCATTGTTCACCTCCCTTTTTATGTTAAATCTTGTGCCACATGCTACGTGGTGCGTGCTGCGTGTTGCGTGTCTACGGCATGGGTATGTTGTCGAGCAGGTCTATCAGGCCCACATCGTAGGATGCTTGTTCTTCTTTCAGCTTGTAGCCGCGCTCGGCGGGGATAATGGTGAGTAGCAAGCGAATGATCCTGGTCAAGAGCTTGATGCGGTGCGTGGCGACGGCTTCTGAGAGGACATGTCGCCCTTGATAATACCAGCCGCGGGCCTCGCGGGCCGAGCCCAGGGCATATTCGTAGAAACGGGCCTGATCTTTACCGGATCGGTGGCTATAGCCCTCGCTAATGTTGGCGCTAACAGAGCCAATGGCTCGGTACAGTTGATCGGATAGGCTAACGGTGCGCTTATCTTTTGCCAGCCCGGATACGTCATGCCACGCCGGATCACTAGCGAAGACAGCGAGCCGATAGACCTCCATCCGCCAAAGTGGGTCGTTGGTGAGTTCTAGAGGGACAGAAGCCAACCACTCGTTGTAAGTCATCGAAAGCCCTTTTCACGTTACACAACACGCAACACGCAATACGTTACGCAACGTGTTTCACGACCTCAGGAGATAGAGCATCTCCCCCGCCTTAGGCACTACCAGAGTCCCGTCGTCCTCACGTCCCTCCCACTCGGACATGCCAACCGTTGCCGGATCCAGGTAGCCCAGGTTGACGCGTCGGCACCGTTCCTCTGGAACGCCCGTGGCCAGCGTCACCTGGATACGCGGTTCCTCGACTCCGTTCTCGAAGGTGCCGATGCCCCGCAGGTGGGTGGAGTGGGCCAGCACGCCCCACGGATAGTCCTTGAAGCGCTCCCACTGCTTCAGGAAGTAGTCGCGGACGTGATAGCCGATCTGGTCAATGATCCGGTCGTGAGTATAGGAGATTTCGGTGATATGGGGGGCATAGATGATCACCTCGCCGCCGTCGGCGATAGCTGGCTCCAGCTTATACATCCCCTTGGCTGCCGTCCACAGATCGTCGTACATCTCTGGCATAACCGACAGCACTCGCTTGAAAGGTTTGTCCACGTAGATGATGTGCAGTTTGGCCGAAAGGTCGGCGGCGCGCTCGTAGGCCTCCTCCGGTGTGCCGATGAATAGCCCGGCCAGACCATCGGGGATATCCTTGACCACCAGGCTGAAGCACAGCTTGGGTACGTCAATGAACGAAGCCGCTCGGTCAATGACCTGCCGTACCGGGGTATGCTTGGTACCGATGATTTCCATGCTGGTGATCACAGCCCCTAGCCAGTGGGTCAAGTTGATCACCTCAGGTCCGCCGATGCCGGGGAAGAAGTACTTGTTCCCCCCTGAGAAGCCAACCACCTCATGGGGGAAAGTTGGCCCGCAGATGATGAGCTGATCGTAGTCGAAAATCTTGCCGTTGAGGGCTACCGGGATCTCTTGGCGCATCAGGCCGCCGGTGATTTCGGTGGTCTCGTCGGCGGTGATGACACCGATGGTGCGGAAGCAGCCAGGTTTGTCCCACTCGTGGTTGAAGATGCGGACCTGCGCGTATTTCCCCGCCCGCTCCGCAGCGGTGATACCGACCAGCCGGTTCAGAGCCTCCTCGCTCATGGGCTGATGGGTTCCCAGGGCCACCAGATAGTCCAGTGCTGCGACCTTCTCGCCCAGAAACTCGCGGAACAGGCGGAAGAACAGGGGAATCGGCGCAGTGCGTGTGTGGTCCGGGATAATGACCAGCACCCGTTTGTTCCCCAAGTCGAGCTCGCTCAAAGCCTGGGTCATCAGTTCACGGACTGTATTCTCAGGGAGAAAGCCTTCCTCGTAACCTTTTCCAACGACCATTTCCCCTCACCGCTTCCACGGCGGCGTCTCCGGTAGCAGCTTTTCAAATTCGGCGATGACCGCCGCCTCGTACTCGCCGGCATACTCGCCCGCCAGGAACTTTTGCATCGCTTCTTTGTAGAACCGCTGCCAGGATTCCTCCTCGTGGCCCGGGTTGATGGGGTAGAAGAGAGCATCGTTAGCCTGGGCCGCTTTCATGTCGCCCGGCGCGTCGCCGATCATCAGGATATGGTCAGAAGCGTACTTACCCTGAGCGGCCAACTTCAGGTGAAAGGCCTTCTTGCCCATCTCCTGCCCGGCGATGACCCGCACGTACTTA
>SOHZ01000223.1 GCA_004377365.1 Anaerolineales bacterium
TAACTGGCAATGAGTTCTTGTGAGAACAACGGGCAGAAAAGCGACAACTGGGTTTCCTCTATCTTGATTGTCTCTCCTCCAGCCACTCTGTGGGCCCACCGTGTTGTCTCTGGCAGCCGATAACCCTGGCAGCAGTTGAGAACATAGTTAATGGCAGTCTCCAGGTCTATCTTGTGTCCAATAGAGACGTATACGGGTTGGACTTTACTACGGCTTCTCACCACCGCACCGATGATCTCGTTTCCGTCGCGGAGGTGAGTGTAAGCGCCTCTCTTGGGACCAGGCTTATGGTGGGTGCCACAGAGGCGTGATTTGGCACAGCCAATAGAAGGTCTATCAATGATGAGGCCGATGTGAGTAGCCAGACCCATGCGGCGGGGATGGGCCAGACCCTGGGCATCGAAAATGAAGAGATCGGGCTCTGTAACCAGCTTTTCCAGGGCTCTCAGGACCACTGGCCCCTCCCGAAAAGCCAGGAGCCCTGGGATGTAGGGGAATTGCACAGGTTGTTCATCCGTGCTTTGGCCGAGGGGGGTCAAATTGGGATAATCGAGCACCACTACGGCCGCTTTGGCCATGTCGTCCTTCACACTGACATCAACCCCAGCCACAGTGCGCACCTGGGCGAAACCAATTTCCTGGGACACTTTATCTCGCAAGCGTTGCTGTATGGCTATAGCTTCAGTGGCAGAGACGTCCCAGGGATGGAGGGGGGTGATATTCAAGATGGCTCTCCTTATCTGTGCTTTTCAGGCTTGCGCAGTGAAACCTGGGGAGCTTGAGGGGTACCCCCTCAGCTCCACTTTTCTCTCCTGAGAGCAGGGTCAGTGGGCCAATGCCCCAAACTGGGAAAAGGAAGAGAGGACATCGGGGGGACACCTCCCCCCCCGGACCTGCTGTGCAGGCCCTTTTCTGCTACAGGGGTTAAGCGATACGCTGGGCCAGCTCTCTGAACATATTGGCTTGCAAGCTGGTTGGTTGGGCCCAGACGACCGGCTTACCCTCTACAGCGGCCCGGGCAAACAGTTCTGGGGCAGGCGTGAAAAGGCTCAGCAGTTCACTCTCCAGGTTGGACTCTATTGTGGACCTGGTGGGGGTTGAAGCTGAGCGGATGCGGTTCACCACCACAATACCGATCCGGCTGCCTTTTACGTCCAGGGCCTGCAGGCTGTCCAGAGCCCTTTGGGTCAGTGTCAGAGCTATTTTATCAGGCTCAGTGACCAGGATGACCTGACTACATTTTTTGAGAACCTGCCGGACGGGAGGACTCAGTTGGGAGCCCATATCCAATATGAGATACTGGGCTACAATTTCCAGGTTGCTTAAAATAGCTTCCAGATGAGGCAGCGTAATCTCCCCTCGAACGCTTTGCCGACCTTGGGCCGCGGAGAGAATCCTGAGACCGCTCGGATGCTTTAGTAAGGAATCCTCTACCACACTCTGGCTAAGGGCTGTTGTTTCTCTTTCCAACAGATCGGCAATGGTGTTGACAGGGCTGATCCCCAACTGCAAGGCTACCGCGCCAGCGTATGGCTGCAAGTCAAGCAGGATAACATCCTTATCCATCTGAGCCAGTGTGATAGCCAGATTAACTGCTAGCGTAGTTACTCCCACACCGCCTTTTGCCCCGATAAGGGCGATACTCTTGGCTTTGGCAGGAGCAGCGTGTGTCGAGCGGAGCAACAGGGCTTTCACTCGTACCACCAACTCGGCGGGGGTGACCGGTTTGGTTAAGTAGTCGTCTGCACCGGCCTCGAAACCAGCTACTTTGTCTTCTACCTGGCCCTTAGCCGTGAGCATTATAACCGGCACCTGGGCAGTTTGGGGAGTGGCTCTCAAACGACGGCAGATCTCATAGCCATCCATGCGTGGCATCATGATATCCAGGACAACTAATTGGGGTGCCTCTTCTTGAGCTTTAACCAAAGCCTCTTGACCGCTCTGGGCAGCAATGATCTCGTAGCCCTCTCTTTGCAGAGTGTAGCCAATCAGTTTTAGAGCATTGACATCATCATCAACGATTAGGATTTTTTCTGCCATAATGCATTGACCTCTCTTCCTGGAGCCAAGGTATCGGTGACTTCTCTTTTCTCAGTATAACATAAAATCGAGGAAAAGTTGAGTAGAGGAACGCCAGAGGTTTAGTTGGGTTTCAGTGAAGGTCAATATCACCTTTACTTTAACACAAAAAGCGTTGCTTGGCAAGTTGGTTTCGTTAGCTTGACAAAGGTTCGATTTCGGTGTAATATATAAATGTTTCTTTATGCATTTGCGATGTGGCAAAGGGTGTCGAGGAGGGGTAGATTCTCTCTTACGTAACGGTTATGGAGAAAGGATGGGTTGATGTCGGGGAGAACGTCATCGGGTGACCCAAGGAGCGAGCTGAGAGAACTCGGAGGATATTTCAAAGCTTTGAGCGGTATCACCCGGTTGCAAATTGTCAAGCAACTGGCCGGCACTGCGGAGTTGAGTGTCTCAGAGTTGGCTGTCGCTCTCAGGCTCAGCCAGCCTCTCATCTCCTGGCATCTGAGTGGGCTCAGGAAGGCTGGCCTGGTTAAGGTCAGGAGGGACGGGCGGCAGGCCTTCTGTTCCCTTGACCGAGAGAGGTTGCGACAGTATCAGCAAAACTTTGCCAAGCTGTTAGAAGAGGATTGGGTTTTGAGTTGATTTCGGAGCAGGCCAAGCTATCGCCGATTTTGTCTTCCGAAAGGCAACTTTGCAAAACTGTGTAGGTGCTGTTAGACTTTTATGGGGGGCTGAAGAAGAAAGGCAGAGACGTAACCCTATGTTAACCGATTTGGCCAGAAAATGGATGCGGTGGCTGCTAGAACCTCTGGCCCGTTTCATTAACAGGACAGGGATATCACCCAATCTTCTGACGGTGGTAGGCTTTGTTTTGATGGTGGGCGTGGCTTATGTTCTGGCCATGGGGCACTTGCAAATCGGCGGTGTACTGATCATTTTAGCTGGGACCTTCGATGCTCTGGATGGCACTTTGGCCAAACTGGCGGGCAGGAAGAGCCGCTTTGGGGCCTTTTTGGATTCGACTGTGGATCGTCTCTCCGAGGCGGTCATCTACCTGGGGTTGTTGGTTCATTACACCCGGCAGGGTGGCCAGCAAGAGAGCTTTTTGATCTATGCTACCATCGTCGGTTCACTGATGGTCAGCTACGCGCGGGCCCGGGCTGAAGGCATCGGCATCGAGTGCAAGAGGGGTATTTTGACCCGCTTTGAGCGGGTAGCCGTGCTGGTGATCGGCCTGATCCTCGATCAGATGCTCATCGCCTTGTGGATTCTGGCCGTTCTTTCCAATTTCACCGCCTTGCAACGCATATACCACGTCTGGCGGGACACCGGCGGCGAGAAAGGGGGATAGAATGAGTGTTATCGCTCTATTCCCCCAAACCGGCCAGGGCCTGGATAGCCATAGTGTAGTTGGGGTTGTACCGCACCGCTAGCCCAAACTCGGTTTTAGCCTTTTCCACCTCCCCCAGACGCAGGTAAGCCAGGCCACGCTGGTAGAGTATCTCCTCGATGTCAGGAGCCTGGGTCAACACTTCTTCGCTCAGCGATAACACTTTCTGGTACTCTCCCAGGGCGTTGTAGGCTTCCAGGGGCCCGTAGTGGTACCATAAGAAATGGGACGGGAAACCCATCTCCAGAGCCCGTCCATAAGCATCAGCGGCCTCTCCATATTTCTCCACGGCTAGGTAATCGTCTCCCAGGTTGAACCAGGCATAGTTGTCCCCCACCTCCTCCACCTCCCAGCGGGCCGAAGCCAAGGCCCGCTGGGACATAGCTTCATCTTCCCAGTCGGCTCCTAAAATGGCCCTGACTACCGCCTCCTGCTCAGGGAGATAGACTGGGATGTAACAGCGATTGAAAGGTCGCCAGCGCTCGTCGAACAAAGCGTAGGAAAAGCGAGCCTCAGGTCCTGTGTAGGGGTCGTTGACCACGATGACTTTCGCCCCCTGATCGTAGCCGCGCACGACGCGGTAGTGCCCTACCAGCACCCCGTCGTGGGGGCGTTCCAGCCATTGTCCGACGATGACCGGGATCCCGTTGGAGACCAAGGTCATGAGGATCGCTGTGTCCCCGTTGAGGCGGGCTTTGCCCCGCAACCCCACCTCGGTCAAGTAAGCCACCATCTCTTCTGGACTCACGTTCTTGTCCTTGTCGTAGCCCTTGACCAGCGGGGCGATGTCGAACTGAGTACGCTCTACCCCGTAGTAGCTGAGGGCTATAGCCAGGGCCACGGGGCCGCAGTTGTTAAGCTTCTGATACTCGTGGGTCATGGGGGCCAGGAAAACCCTCTCGGCCAGTGGGGTGAGGGCTACCGTCGGCGTTGGGGTGGGAGTGGAGGTGGCAGCCAGAGTAGGGGTGGCTACTGGTGTGGCCGTTGATGTAGGCCAGGGTGGCGTCAGGATGGCGGCCGGCGTGGTAGCGGTTGTCGGGAGGCTGGGGGTGCTCGAGCAACCGGTGACGCTTAGCCCCAAAGTGAGCCACAAAATATTTGACATAATCCAGCCGCAAGTTACGAGTTTGCCGTTCACCTTGAGACAGCACCGCCTCTGGGGAAAAAGAAAAGAGAGAACCACAGGATAGGGGTATCTCTCCTCCACCTAAGTATATCCCTCATGGAGCCACCCATCGGACTTGAACCGATAACCTAGCGCTTACGAAGCGCTTGCTCTGCCGATTGAGCTAGGGTGGCCAGTAGCAGCGAGCCGTGAAGGATGCGAACCTTCGACACCCTGCTTACAAGGCAGGTGCTCTACCACTCAACTGCACAGAGAAATCGAGCTGTTCGATTCAGTTTCCATTATACCATGATTTATACCTTCGTGCAAACGAGCGTCCG
>SOHZ01000535.1 GCA_004377365.1 Anaerolineales bacterium
CGGAGGCTGAGGTAGCCCCGGCTGAAGCGGTTCCTGTGGAAGAAGAGGAGATACCCGCCTGGCTGCGCATTTTGCGGGAGGAGGAGCTGACTTTGGAAGAGGCCCCTGCTGAAGAAGTCGTGGCCGGGGCAGAGGTGCCGGAGGCTGAGGTAGCCCCGGCTGAAGCGGTTCCTGTGGAAGAAGAGGAGATACCTGCCTGGCTGCGCATTCTGCACGAGGAGGAGCTGGAAGAAGCGCCAGAGGAGGAGGTTCCGGCTGAAGCGGTAGAGCCCCCGGAGGTGGAAGAAAAAGTTCCTATCGCTGCCGAGGTTGTGGCTGAGGAGGTTCCTGAAGAGGTTCCTGAAGAGGCAGTCCCATTGAAGGCTGAGCTAGTCGAGGCCCCGTCCACCATTGCAGAGTGCCGGGCCAGGCTGGAAATCGAGCCCAAGGACTATGACACTCGCCTTAGTTTAGCTCGTGCTTATCACAAAGAGGGTGATAAGGAGGCAGCATTTGACCAGTATGGCAAACTCATCCGCTCGGGCCGACTGATCGAGATGGTGATCGAAGACCTGGAGCGAGCGGGCCGGGAGGCTCCAGACCAGCCTGCCGTGTGGCAACTCCTGGGCGATGCCTATGTCAAGGCTGGTCGTCTACAAAAAGCCCTAGAGTCCTATCGGGAAGCTCTGGCAAGATTGTGAAAAACTTTTGCTCAACAGGGAGGTTGCGTGGAAAGAACGCTCGTTATCATCAAGCCCGATGGTGTACAGCGTGGTCTGATCGGCCCTATCATCACCCGTTTAGAGAGGCGTGGCCTCAAGATCATAACCATGAAGATGATTCAAATGGATTACGATCTGGCCAAGAGGCATTACGCTATCCATGAGGGCAAACCGTTCTATGAGAAGCTGCTCGAATACATCACTTCGGCGCCGGTGGTAGTGATGGTTGTTGAGGGGAAAGAGGCTATTGAGGTCGTGCGTCGGACGATGGGAGCTACCAACCCAATGGAGGCCGCACCGGGCACTATTCGCGCTGACTATAGCCTGGAGATTGGACGCAACCTGGTGCATGGCTCCGATGGAGCAGAGACCGCAGCTTTTGAGATCCCCCTCTTCTTTAACGAAGACGAGATCCTCTCCTACAGTCGAGATACAGACCGCTGGATTTTCGAGTAGAACCAGTGGTTACCCCCAGTGCTAGTACAGGAGACATCTGACTTGGAGCCCTGGCAGTCCAATGTATCAACGAAGAAAGGGCTCATCCAGGTGGCCTTGGGTCAACGAAAGGCTGATCTCTACATTCAGAATGGTCACCTGGCCAATGTCTACTCAGGCGAAATACTGGAAGGGCATAACATTGCCATCGGCGGCCAGCGCATCGCCTATGTAGGCCCTTCAAGGGAGATGGTCACTCCCGAGACAGAGGTCATTGATGCCGCAGGAGCCTACCTCCTGCCCGGCTACATTGACCCCCACGCCCACGTGGACTTTTGGGCTAATCCCCTAGCTCTGACCCCTCATTTTCTGACGAGCGGCACCACGGCTGTCATGGCCGATCCCCATGATATCGTTGGAGCGGTAGGCCTGACGGGTCTGGAGCTCCTCGTCGAGATGACCAGTGGGCTGCCTCTAAAGTTCTTCTTCAGTTTGCCTGTTTCCTCCCCCCCCTTCCCAGAGTTCGAAGGCGAAGACGTGGTTCCTCTGGCGGCCATGGAAGGCTACCTTGCCAGGGAAGAGATTCTGGCTCTCAGCGAGGTAACCCCTTGGATCAGGTTGACCTCCGCTGACAGCGATCTGCTGGCCAAATTTGAGCTAGGCGAGAGGTGGGGCAAAAGCATTGAAGGTCACACCACAGGTGCTTCCTTTGATAAACTTAATGCCTTGGTAGCGGCCGGTTTGACCTCTTGCCACGAGGCTCTTAACGCTGGCGAGGCCAGGGAGCGGCTGCGGCTAGGGCTGGCTGTTATGCTGCGCCATGGTTCCATCCGCAGCGACTTGGAGGCACTGATTGGCCTGGTGACAGAGGAGCCGAAAGTTGATACGAGGGGGGTAATGTTCACTCCCGACTGGAAGAGTCCCTCGGATGTCCTCAAGCACGGCTATATGGACCACCTCGTCCGCCTGGCCATCGAATTAGGCGTACCCCCCATCACAGCCATCCAAATGGCTACCCTTAACCCTGCTGCTTATCTGCGTTTGGATAGGGAGTTTGGCAGCCTGGCCCCTGGTCGGCGGGCTGACATATTGCTGGTTGACGACCTGCGACGGCCGACACCCAGGATAATCATAGCCGATGGACGGGTGGTAGTCCGCGATGGAGAACTCACCTTCGACCTGCCTCCTCTGCCAGCCTCAGCGGCCGAGATTCCCTGGTTACCTCACCGCATTATTCCGGCTTCCCTCAGTCCGGCTGACTTTACCATTGAAGCGACATCTTCCACCGGCCGGGCAACCGTACCAGCCATTGCCATCGTCAACAAGACCATTACCCAAAGGCGGGATGTGACCCTGCCCATAAGAGGTGGCCAGATTTGTCTCCCTGGCGATCAGGATATTCTAAAGATCGGCTTGTTAAACAGGGATAGATCAGGTTTTGTGATCGCTTTCTTGGCCGGGTTCGGGGCAAAAGTCGGTGGGTTGGCCGCCAGTGTGGCTCATGAACTGCACAAGCCCATGGTCGTCGGCTGCCGGGAGGACGACATGGTGGCTGCGCTGCGACGCGTGAGGGAACTGGGTGGAGGGATGGTTTTGGTGCACGAGGGACAGGTGCGAGCGGAGATACCTCTGCCTATCGGCGGTCTGATGTCGGCTGGTTCTTTGGAGGATGTCGCCACCCAAATGGGGGCCATGAAGGCTGTCTTGAGGGAGATGAATTGTCCCCTGGAAGATCCCGTTTTCACCCTTGGCTTTCTGAGCTTCTCCGCCTTGCCTTGGATACGGTTGACTCCCAGTGGACTCTTGGACGTCAAAAACCGAGAAATACTCTACCAGTAGGCGAAAGCGTTAAGGGCTGACGAACTCAAGGGGGTCACACAACTGACTGCTCTGCCTGACCTCAAAATGCAAGTGAGAGCCAGCCGAATGGCCGGTATTGCCCATCAGTCCGACCCGTTGGCCTTTGGCAACCGATTGGCCAACAGAGACTCTGATGACGCTGAGATGAGAGTAAAGGGTCTGAAATCCATTGCCGTGGTTGACGATAACCACCTTGCCGTATCCGCCTTTTTTCCAACCGGCAACGACTACATGGCCTGAGTCGGCGGCGTAAATAGGAGTGCCCTCAGAATTAGCGATGTCAACGGCGTGATGACAATGCCACGACTTCTGGGTGATGCGACCTTTGGTTGGCCACATAAACTTACCCGTACCAGTCAAAGCCCCCGGAGGGAGGGTCCCGCCGTAATTGTATATGCTCTTCGTCACAGACTCGCAATTGCTGAGGAGTACCTCCGTTAGACTATAAAAGATATTCCTCAGTTGAGAACCGAGGTACGACAAAGCGGCGATGGCAACGATAGCCACCAAGGCCAGGATAATCGCGTATTCCAGCGTTCCTTGACCTTTCTCGTCCATTAGAAGACATCCCCCTAACTCCATACCACCGGTTCTGACCCCTAAGCCCGTATTCTACCCATAAATTCACATTGCAATAGGCACAGATGTTCCACAAGGTGTATTCCATGCGGAGGGGTATGGCTGGCGTAGGAGGCTGAGATGCGTGGCTGGTGCAGACATTGCGGTAAGGAGAATCAAAGCTGGGTTGATTCGACCTCAGGTTCAGATTCCGAGCCACGTACAAATTGTTCTGGCGGGGATGCAGGTCCGGCCCCGCAGTAGGGGCAGATGTTCCACTTAAGATGCAACAGACGGCGGCAATTGGGACAGGATTTCTTGAGCCTGGTGTGGCAGTCAGGACAGATAATGAAATCGGACTGGATTTTCCGTTTGCAGCCTGGACAGACCAAGCGTTCCTCGATATCTTGAAGTAGCGCTTCCTCTTCCAAAGAACGTTCGAAAGCTTCTGCCAGGGTTTCCTGGGGGCGCAGGATGAAATAGAATAAAAGCCCCGGCAGGTTGAAGACCATGACCATGAGAGTGGCCAGAAGTTGGGCAAAGATGTCTCTGGACCTCGAGCGCACATCGCGGAAAGTCCAGATGACCAGGCTGACCCAAAAGGCTAAAAAGAAAGCGCCGAACAGAGCGATAATGACTTGTAGAATTACACCGATATTGACTTGCATATTTGACAGTGCTTCCCTTCTCAATGGCATGATGCTTGCAGTATGGCCGGCGTGGGGCACACCCTGCAAACTGGAGGCTATTATACCATTTTATTTCGTTTTTGTCACTTTGGGGGATGGAGGCGGGTTGTCCTCTCCAGGTGAATTAATAGGATAGAGATGTCAGTGGGGTTGACGCCATGGATACGTGAGGCCTGGCCCACATTGATGGGGCGGAATCTCATCAGTTTCTCCCTGGCTTCGTTGCGCAACCCTACCATCCTTGTGTAATCGAAACCTTGGGGGATGCGCCGTTCCTCCAGCCGCTTCATCCGCTCTACCTGGCGACGCTGTTTCTCAACATACCCCGCATACTTGGTCTCAATGGTGACCTGCTGGATAACCTCAGGGGATAGAGGATGAGGGGCAGGGGATAGGGTTTTGATGACGTCGTAAGTCACTTCAGGCCGCCGCAGAAAGTGCAAGGCATTAACGCCATCCTCCAATGGCTCCAATCCAAAGCCGGCCAACCTGGCGTTGACCTCGGCCCTCGGCTTGAGCCACGTGGCCCCGCGGGGGGCGGCGGGGCGCGGGGGGGCGGGGGGGGGGGGGGGGGGCGGGGGGGGGGGGGGGGGGGGGGGGCGGGGGGGGGGG
>SOHZ01000544.1 GCA_004377365.1 Anaerolineales bacterium
TACTACAACCGTACTTCCGTCGAAATGTCATTCTGAGCGACCGAAGGGAGCGAAGAATCTCGTCCCTGGCTGGCAATTCGCCGCTGTAAAACGAGATTGCTTCGTCGCTTCGCTCCTCGCAATGACAAATGCGGTTGTAGTAGTAGTTTGGGAGGCAAAAGGTTGGGTGTGCCTGCCGCTTCGTGAACAGCATTTCATCAGCGTGACTTTTCCAATAAGAGGAGGAACAAAAATGCACAAGATAACCATGTTGGGCACAGGGTTGATCGGCTTGTTCTACACGATGACGCTGCACAAGCAGCGCGGTGGAGACCGGGTGCACGTCGTGTATTCGCCGACAGAGGAACACGTCAAGGGCTTTGCGGAGGAGTGGGGTATTCCCAGGTGGACGACCGACATGGCGGAAGCTATCAACGACCCGGAAACAGATGTCGTGGTAGTCGGCCTGCCAAATCACGTGCACAAAGATGCTGCGATTATGGCAGCCAAAGCTGGCAAGTCGGTACTGTGTACCAAGCCGCTTGCTAGAACCGCTGCTGAAGCCAAGGAAATGCTCGATGCGGTCGAGAAGGCGGGGGTGTTCCATGGGTATCTGGAAGACCTGGTCTACACTCCAAAGATGCTAAAGTCGTTACAGTTTGTAAAGAACGGAGCTATCGGCAGGGTGCTGTGGGTCCGCTCTCGTGAAACGCACGGTGGCCCGCACGGGGCCTGGTTCTGGGACGTCGAGCTAGCGGGGGGTGGAGCCATCGTTGACATGGGCTGTCACTGCATTGAGATTGCCCGCAATTTCGTGGGCAAAGACAACAAGCCCGTGGAAGTGATGTGCTGGGCTGATACCCTGGTCCATCCGGTTGAGGCCGAAGATCACGGCATTGGCTTGATCAGATTCGAGAGCGGTGCCATTGGACAATTTGAAGTCAGTTGGGCCTTCCGTGGAGGGATGGACCTCAGAGATGAAGTGTCGGGTACGGAGGGCACTATCTGGATGGACCATTTCCTGAGAACGGGATTTGAGCTATTTACCGCCGCCGGTCGAAAGGGGTACGTCTCCGAGAAGGCCGAAGGGGAAACCGGATGGCTTTTCCCCGTTGGCGACGAAGTCCACGAACTGGGATATCCAGATATGTTCAATGATATGCTGAACGCACTGGATCATGGTGAAGAGCCAATGGAAACTTTTTATGATGGCTACGTGGTGAATGCCATCATGGATGCCTGCTACCGCTCAGCGAAATCAAAGCGCTGGGAGGCAGTAGAACTGGAGGAGTGGAGAGGGGTAAGCCAGCCCTTGGAGGAGAAACGCCCTGCCGAGTACGAAGACAAATTCATCGTGGTTAAGGAAGAGCACATGCCCGATGGCAAGACAAAGTTGATTCTAAGAGACAAGGAGACAAACAAGATCGTCGAAAAGATCGTGTCCGAAGAATAGAAGCTGAAGGAAAGGGGGTAACAGATGCAGAGATGAGCCACCTAAGCAACGAGATCCACGAGCAACCAGAGGTCCTGACCCGTCTGCTGGACAGGCAGGCCGAAACCGCTGCGCGGATAGCGGCGGCAATCCGTGCCCGCGACGTGCGCTACGCCGTCATCGCCGCACGCGGCACCTCCGATAACGCTGCCCGTTACGCCCAGTACCTCTTCGGCGCGCTGAACCGACTGCCCGTGGCGTTGGCCACACCCTCACTGTTCAGCATCTACCGCACGCCGCCTCAGTTGCGCAACGCGCTGGTTCTGGGTATCTCCCAGTCGGGCCAATCGCCCGACATCGTGGCCGTCATCGAGGAGGGGAAGCGACAGGAGTCACTGACTGTGGCAGTGACTAACGCACCCGATTCCCCACTGGCCCAGGCCGCTGACCACGTCCTCCCGCTAGACGCGGGCGAGGAGCGGGCCATAGCCGCCACCAAGACCTACACCGCGCAACTGGCGGCCCTGGCGCTGCTGGCGGTGCAACTGGCTGGCGACGGTGAGCGGCTGGCTAGCCTGCGGAGCATGCCAGAGGCGGTGAAGAAGACGATGGCGTTGGAGGAGACAATCTCCACGGCCGCACAACGCTACGCCTACGCTACTGAGTGCATCGTGCTGGGCAGGGGCTACAACTATGCCACCGCCTTCGAGATCGCACTCAAACTGAAGGAGCTGTCCTACATCGCAGTCGAGCCGTACTCCTCGGCTGACTTCCGTCACGGCCCCGTCGCTATAGTCGAGCGCGGCTTCCCCGTCATCGTCGTCGCGCCGCAGGGTGCGGTCTACCCCGATACACTGGCCCTGGCCCACGAACTGGCTGCCCGCGAGGCGGAACTCATCGTCATCTCCGAGCAGGACGAACCCCTGAAGTTGGCCCGTACACCATTGCGGTTGCCGATCGCCCTGCCGGAGTGGCTCTCACCGTTCACCTCCGTCCTGCCGGGGCAATTGCTGGCGTTGCATGTCACGCTTGCCAAGGGATATGACCCCGATCATCCACGCGGGCTCAAAAAGATCACCGAAACACAGTAAGTGGTCAGACGGTCATAAGAGTTCAGACTCCAAGCCCTTTCAGCAGCCAGCAAACCGTGCCTAAAGTCTCTCATCGGTTGCACTCTGCAAGCAACGGTTCCTTCACATCATCACACCTTCTGTTCCCCTTCGGTATCGGGAAACAGCGCGTCCAATTCCCTGAAGCAATTCAGAACGATCACTCGCTCCGGTTCGGCAATCTCTCCCTGTTCCAGCTTCCAGGTGTTCGGATGTGGAACGTAGATGGCACCGATCCTTGCCTCCAGCGCGGGGTTGATGTCGGACCGCGGGCTGTTGCCGACCATCCAGGTCTGCTCCGGTCGCAGCTCATAGCGGGCTAACAGGCCCCGAATCACCTCGGCCTCCTTCTCCGGCACGACATGCACCTCATCGAAGAGATGGCCCAGGCCTGACCGCACCAGCTTGTTCTCCTGCGCTTCCCGATCCCCTTTGGTCAGCAGGAGCAGACGGCAACGGCCGCTGAGTCGGGCTAAGGTCTCTGCCACGCCGTCGAGCAGCACGATGGGATGCTCTATCACTGCTTGCCCGATCTCCCACACCCTATCCGACACCGCGTCCTCGATGGGCTGGTCGTGGCTCTTGCACAGACGTTGGTAGGCGATGACCAGGCTGCGGGCAAACTCCTCCGGCGCGTAACCCACCTGGGGGATGCGTTCCCACTGCACCGTCTCCACGGTGCGCTCCGCCTCCTTCCGCCCAAAGCCCTGAGCCCCCATGAGTTCCGCAAAAGCAGCGATGCACTGGTCGTAGTAGATGCTGTTCTCCCACAACGTGTCGTCGGCGTCAACGATGAGCGTCGGTTTCATTTTCCCTCCTCCCTCCCACAAGCGTGTGTCAGATCAGTCCGTACCCTTTCAACGCCCGTAGCGCTGCGACGGTGGCGTTGACAGCGTGCTCCTCGCCCTCGCCCTCCTCGGGCTCCCAACTCCCATCCGGTCGCTGTTTGCGCTCCAGGTCGGCCAGGCAGCGGGCGACCAAGGGGTGATCGGCCGGCAAGCGAGCGTCCTGCAGACAGCGCAGCACCCAGGCCAGGTACGCGCTCTCCCAATCGGGCAAGGTGATGACGGCCTCAACTTGTGCTCCAGTGACCAGTTTGTCGTTGGCATCACTGACCTGCACACCTACCTTCACAGGTTGTTCCTCGAAACCAACTGGCATCTCTGTGAGCGGGGAAAATACGTTAACATGGACAGGGGTAGGCTCGGGCTTGCAAGCGGTTGTGACTTTGGATCGCCTCCACCCAGCGCGGATGTCCGTAACCCAGCACGTTGCACCAGGTGCCGGAGAGCAAATCCAGATAGGGCTTGCCCGCCTCGTCCCACACGGTGCAGCCCTGGCCACGCACGAGCGTGATCTCCTGAAGCGGATTTGTCTGCCAGAGTCGCATGCTCCTTGAACTCCTTAGAATCGCAGCACGCCTTCAACCACCGGTACTACCTGTCCACCCACCCGCACGGCAGTGATCTCCTCGCCTTTGTGGTCTACCTCCACGTAAAGCGTGCTGGGCCGGCCTATTTCCGCGCCCTGCTCGCTGAGGACGTGGGTGGTCGGCTCGGTGACCGGCACGGCCTGGTGATGGACCAGGTAGGCTCCCAGTGCACCGTTGGCGCTGCCGGTGGCCGGGTCCTCTGGCACCCCCAGCAGCGGGGCAAACATGCGTACGTGGACTGTTGCTTCGGACCGCTCTGTCTCAAAGGTAAAGACCATCACGCACTCAGTGCCAACGGCGCGGCAGGCCCGGTTGAGGGCGGGGACGTTGAGTTGGCCGGCATCAAGACCCTGCACCTCGCCCAGGGAACGCACTGGTACCATCATCTGCGGCACTCCCGTAGAGACGACGTGCACCGGCAATCCTGCCTCGGTGATAGCCTCAGGGGCCAGGCCCAGACCCTCGGCCAGATCAGTCACGTCCTCCAACATGGCATGAAAGGTGGGGCGGTCTTGGGTCATCACCACCCGCTCCACCTGGCTGCCAGCCACGTGCAGGTCAGCCGGCAGCACGCCCACCCCCAGTTCAAAGCTCACCTGCGTCACCGGCTCGCGCAGGTCCACGCGGCCCAGGTGGGCCAGGACCCAGTGGGTGCCCACCACGGGATGGCCGGCGAAGGGCAGTTCTTTGGCTGGGGTAAAGATGCGCACCTTGAAGTCAGCCCCAGATGCCTGGGGCGGTAACACAAAGGTGGTCTCCGAGAGGTTCATCTCTCGCGCCAGGCGTTGCATCTCCTCTGTGGTCAGCCCCTCGGCCTCGGGGAAGACGGCCAGGGGGTTGCCGCCAAAGGGCCTGTCGGTGAAAACGTCCACCTGGATAAAACGATACTCTTTCACAGTCT
>SOHZ01000557.1 GCA_004377365.1 Anaerolineales bacterium
TCATCGGAGCAGTTCAGATACCCTTTTCGACACTCGCCGAACAACGCGCCATCGCCGCCTTCCTCGACCGAGAGACCGAACGCCTTGACGCCCTCATCGCCGGGAAAGAGCGGCAGATCGAGTTCTTGCAGGAAAAGCGCGCCGCCCTCATCAGCCACGCCGTCACCAAGGGCCTCGACCCCACCGTCCAGATGAAGGATTCCGGCATCGAGTGGCTGGGGGAGATTCCGGTGCATTGGGAGGTAGGCTCAGTCAAAAGGTATTTCAGTGTCGAATTGGGCAAGATGTTGAACCGGTCTACAGAAGATGGATCTGGCATTATGAAGCCATATATTCGAGCGGCCAATGTACACTGGAGTGGGGTTGAGCTTGACATTTCGGGTGTAAACGAAATGGAGTTCTCACCAAATCAACTAGATAGGTATAGATTACAACCTGGTGATCTGTTGGTAACAGAAGGCGGTGTAACTGTTGGGCGCTCGATAATCTGGAATGGCGAGCTTGACGAGTGTTACTACCAGAACTCACTGAACCGCGTTATATCCCTGCCTGGCAGTCCTGTGTCTGCCAAGTTCCTTTACTATTGGATGTACTTCACCAAAATAAATGGGTATGTGGACTTGCTTGCCGGTAAAGCCACATTTGGGCATTTGACAAACGTGATGCTCAAAGACTTTCTGATGCCAGCACCTGGAGGACTTGAACAACATGCTATTACCCAATTTCTAGACCGCAAGACAGCCGAAATCGATGCTCTTATAGTGAAAGTACAGGAAAGTATCGATATCCTAAAAGAATACCGCACCGCCCTAATCTCCGCCGCCGTTGCCGGCAAGATTGACGTGCGCCAGGAGGTTGCCTGATGCCAGGACAATATACCGAAGTCGCGTTCGAAACGGCCATCGAGAACCACCTGCTGACGTTTGCGGGCTATACCAGGGGCGTCCCCGACACATTTGACCGGGAGCGCGGCCTGGACCCTACTGTGCTCCTGCCCTTCATCCAGCAGACCCAGCCCAGGGAATGGGAATACCTCCACAATATCCAGGGCGACAAGGCCGGGGAGACCCTGCTGGACGACCTCTGCCGCGCGCTGAACTCTGAGCACGAGGGCTGCCTCAAGGTGCTGCGCCACGGCTTCAAGTGCTTCGGCAAGCTGTTCCGCGTGGCCTACTTTCGCCCGGCCAGCGGCCTGAACCCCGAGACCCAGCGGCTCTACGCCGCCAACCGCCTCACCGTCACCCGCCAACTCCGCTACTCCAAAGCGCACGGCAACACCCTGGACCTGGTCCTCAGCCTCAACGGGCTGCCCCTCGCCACCGCAGAGCTCAAGAATCCCATGACCGGGCAGACGTGGCATAACGCCGTGCGCCAGTACCAGAACGACCGCGATCCCAAAGACCTGATCTTCCAATTCAAAAAGCGCACCCTGGTCCATTTCGCCGTGGACCCTGACGAGGTTCAGATGACCACCCGGCTGGCGGGACGAAGCACCCACTTTTTGCCCTTCAACCTGGGCGACGGCACCGGCGCGGGCAACCCCGATAACCCCGTCGGCTACAAGACCGCCTACCTGTGGGAGCGGGTCTGGCAGCGGGACAGCTTTTTGGACATCCTGGCGCGCTTTATCCACCTCGAAGTCGAGGAAAAGCGGCTGGGCAGCAGGACGATCAAAAGGGAGAAAATGATCTTTCCCCGCTACCACCAGCTCGACGCCGTGCGCAAGCTGGTGGCCGACGCCCGCCAAAAGGGCGCGGGCCACAACTACCTGGTGCAGCACTCGGCCGGCAGCGGCAAGAGCAACTCTATCGCCTGGCTGGCCCACCGCCTGGCCTCCCTCCACGATGACCAGGACGAGAAGGTGTTCCACTCGGTCGTGGTCGTCACCGACCGGCTGGTGCTCGACCAGCAGTTGCAGGACACTATCTACCAGTTCGAGCACAAGCAGGGCGTGGTGCAGAAGATAGACCAGGACTCGACCCAACTCGCTCAAGCCCTGGCTGCAGGGGTGCCCATCATCATCACCACCCTCCAGAAATTCCCCTTTGTCACCGAAAAGATCGGCCAGCTACCCAAGCGGAAATACGCCGTCATCATCGACGAGGCGCACAGCTCCCAGGGCGGCGAGAGCGCCACAGAACTGAAAGGCGTGCTGGCGGGGGCAGCCATCAAAGAAGAAGCCAAGGCCATCGCCGGGGAAGAGGGCCTGCCTGACTACGAAGAGGAGATCCTACGCACCATGGCCAGGCGCGGCCGCCAGCCCAACATCAGCTTCTTTGCCTTCACCGCCACGCCCAAGTACAAGACGCTGGAAGTCTTTGGCCGGCCCGGTCCCGATGGCAAGCCGCTGCCCTTTCACCTCTACTCCATGCGCCAGGCCATCGAGGAGGGCTTTATCCTCGACGTGCTCCAGCACTATACTACGTACAAGACCTATTTCCGCCTGCTCAAGTCCATTGAGGACGATCCCGAGGTGGACAAGCGCAAGGCAGCGCGGGCGCTGGCGCGGTTCATGAGCCTGCACCCCCACAACATCGCCCAAAAGACAGAAGTGATAGTGGAGCATTTCTGGAATTTCACCCGCCACAAGATCGGCAGCAGGGCCAAGGCCATGGTCGTGACCCCCAGCCGCCTCCACGCCGTGCGCTACCGGCAGGCCCTGGACAGGTACATCGCCAAGAAGGACTACCAGGGCATCAAGGTGCTGGTGGCCTTTTCCGGCACTGTCCCCGACCCCGATGTGCCCGGCAAGGAATACACCGAGGTCGGCATGAACAACGGCATCAAAGAAAAAGAACTGCCAGCAAAGTTCGCCACCGACGAATACCAGGTTCTGGTGGTGGCCGAGAAGTACCAGACCGGCTTTGACCAACCTCTCCTGCACACCATGTACGTGGACAAACGGCTGGCCGGCATCCAGGCCGTGCAGGCCCTCTCCCGTCTGAACCGCACGCACCCCGGCAAAGACGATACCTTTGTCCTCGATTTTGTGAACGAAACCCAAGAGATCCTGGACGCATTCCAGCCCTACTACGAGCAGACCTCCATCGCCGAGCAGGCTGATCCGCGCCAGCTCTATGACTTGCAGGCCAGGCTGGACGGATACCAAGTCTATCACCAAGCCGAAGTCGAAGAGTTTGCCAAGGTCTTTTACAAGCCAACCCAGCGCCAGACCGCAACCGATCATGCCAAGATGAACGCCTGCCTCGACCCGGCGGTGAGCCGTTTCAACCAGCTTGACGAGGCACAGCAGGAGGAATTCCGAAAAGTGCTGGCGGCCTACCGCAACCTGTACGCTTTTCTCTCGCAGGTGATCCCCTTCCAGGACCCCGACCTGGAAAAGCTGTACGCCTACGTCCGCTTCCTTCTGCGCAAGCTGCCCCGACGGTCAGGGCCGAGATACCGATTCGACGACCAGGTCACCCTCGAATACTATCGCCTCCAGAAGATCAGCGAGGGAGCGATTGAGTTGAGGATACTCAAAGACGGCCCGATTCCTGGCCCAACTGCCGTAGGCACAGGCGTCGACCGCGAGCTAAAGATCGAGCTATCGCAACTGATCAGCATCCTCAACGAGCGATTCGGCACAGACTTCAAACCGGCTGATCAATTGTTCTTCGATGCCATCCGTGAAGACGCTGTAGCGGATTCAGAGCTGCGCCAGGTGGCCCTGGCCAACACCATGGAAAACTTTGGCTATGTCTTTCTCAGGGCGCTTGAAGGGCTCTTTATTGACCGTATGGAGCAGAACGAGGACATCACCGCCCGGTTTCTGAACGAACCCGAGTTCCAGACAGTCGTGGGCCAGAGCCTTTTGCAAGAAGTGTATGAGCAAATTCATACGCAGCAACGACAGCAAGCGCAGCCAATGGGCATCTAACCACTCGCTGATCGTGCTAAGATAAGTCCGAGGCGTTGGGGTTGATGAGACTCTCAATGACCCCCAGGTGCGAGCTCGGGGACAGTACATTGAGAAAAGGTGAGTCGGGCAAACAAGGCTCCACAACGCACACAGGGGAACCCTCTGATGACAGAGGGTTCCCCTGCTATTGGCCTGGGTTGGTGGGTTATTACAGATGAATCGGGTAACGTTTCAGGAACTGGCCGGCCCCTACTTTGCCCACAAACTCGTTGCCTTTGACGATGACCTTGCCCCGCTGCAAGACCAGGGCCGGGTAGCCTTTGACGGTGATGTCGTCATAGGGGCTATAGTCCACGTTCATGTGCAGGTTCTCTTTGGTCAACTGGTGCTCCTTGCTGGGGTCCCAGATGACCAAATCGGCGTCGGCCCCTATGACGATGGTGCCCTTGCGTGGCAACAAGCCAAAAAGCCGCGCGGGCCCAGTAGCGACGAGTTCCACGAAGCGGTTGATGGAGAAAAGGCCCTCGTTGACCCCAAAGTGGTACATCAGAGGCAAGCGGGTCTCAACACCCGGCATCCCGTTGGGGATAGCGGCAAAGTTGTCCTTGCCCATGTCCTTCTGGCCGACAAAGTTGAAAGGGCAGTGGTCAGTTGGCGTCAATGACCTCATCGCCCGACAGATCGCGCCCGATAAGGGCAATCGTCTCACCGTCCACCCCGATGTCGGCTTGATAGCTCTCGGTGGCAGCTTATCTGGACCCGGTGCGCGAGCAAGTACCGCAGGTCCAGCCGGTGGACTTGCCTCTTCGCGGGGAGGTTGGACTCCAGCAAGTTGCCCTTCCTCTACCGGCTGATCATCAAGGCGATGAAGCAGCCAGAGGGCGACTTTCGCAACTGGGAAGCCATACGGGCCTGGGCCGGGGAACTGGTTCCGCTGCTGGAGAGCGCATGATAACCTAGTACTACAACCGTACTTCCGTTGAAATGT
>SOHZ01000200.1 GCA_004377365.1 Anaerolineales bacterium
CAGTCCTTCCTTCCCGCCTTCCCGTCCAAATCCGGATTCCCGGTATCCTCCGAAACCAGAGGCGGCGTCAAAGACATTGGTACAATTGATCCAGATGGTTCCCGCCTTGATCTTGGGAGCGATGTCGAGTGCTAGATTGATGTTTTCCGTCCAGATACTGGCAGCCAGGCCATACCGTGTGTTATTCGCCAATTCCACCGCTTCCGAGGGGGTTCGAAAACTCATGGCGACCAAGACCGGACCAAAGATTTCCACCTGGGCAACTGTGGAGGAAGGGGAAACATCCGTGAACAAAGTGGGAGGATGGAAGTACCCCTCTTTGGGACACGCCCATGAAGGCTGCCATAGGGTTCCTCCTTCTTCTACGCCTTTTTGTACCAGGTCCTGGATGGTTTTGAGCTGGACTGGGGCCACAATGGCGCCGATGTCAGTGCATTTGTCCAGAGGATCCCCTATCCTCAAATTCTCCATCCGGGCTCGAATTTTCGTAATCAATCGCTCGGCGATGCTTTCTTGAACCAGAAGCCTCGATCCCGCGCAACACACTTGCCCCTGGTTAAACCAAATGGCGTTGACAACGCCTTCAACCGCACTATCCAGGTCCGCTCCTTCAAACACAATGAACGGAGATTTGCCGCCCAGTTCCAGGGACAGCTTTTTCCCGGTCCCGGCGGTGGCCCTGCGTAGGATACGCCCCACTTCGGTGGAGCCAGTAAACGCGATTTTCTGAATATCCGGATGCCGGACCATGTACTCTCCGATTTGTGAGGGACCGGTCACAATGTTGACCACCCCAGGCGGCAGACCAATATGCTGACACATTTCCGCGAACAACAGCGCGGTAATGGGGGTAAAGCTGGCGGGCTTGAGGATAACGGTATTGCCCATTGCCAGGGCCGGGGCGATTTTCCAAGCCATCATCAACAAAGGGAAATTCCAGGGAATAATCTGCCCCACGACTCCGATTTCCTTGTAATCCTTTAACGCGGTTTCCCTTAAATGTGCCCACCCGGCATGGTGGTAGAAGTGGCGTGCGACCAGGGGAACATCAATATCCCGTGTTTCCCGAATCGGCTTGCCGTTATCCAGGGATTCTAGCACCGCGAATAACCGGGAGTGCTTTTGAATCTGCCGGGCAATGGCGTACAAATACCGTGCCCGACCATGAGGGCCCAACTCCACCCATTGGGGCAAAGCGTTCTGGGCCGCGATAACGGCCTGATCCACGTCCTCTTCCCCAGCCTTGGCAATTTTGGCTAAAACGGCTTTATCGGCGGGATTGATGCTATCAAAATATTCGCCCGTTTTTGGGGCTTGCCATTCTCCCCCAATGAAGAGTTGAAACTGCTGATCGTGCGATTTCAGCCATTCATCTGCGGCCTCTCGACTTTCCGGTGCGGGTCCGTATTCCATAGCCTCATAGATACTTTCAATATTCATATTGAGAGTCTCCTCTGGTTTACCCCATGGGATGCCTGTAGGAAGCGGAATACCTTCCGGTGACATAATGTTCCAGTTGCCTTTCAATATCTCCGAGAAGGCCGCTGGCCCCAAACCGGAAGAGGGCAGGAGATAACCACTCGGGATCCAGTTCTTCCTTCATTAAAATCAGCCATTCCAGAGCCTGTTTGGCTTTGCGAATGCCACCGGCCGGTTTGAACCCGACTTTGTATCCAGTGCGTTCGTAATATTCCCGAATGGCCCGCACCATCACCAGGCTCACGGGCAAGGTGGCATTCACGCTTTCCTTGCCGGTACTGGTCTTGATAAAGTCCGCGCCGGCCATCATGCAGACCTGGCTGGCTTTGGCCACATTGGTCAGGGTGGCTAATTGGCCAGTGGCCAGGATCGTTTTAATATGGGCCTCTCCACAGGCCTTTCGGTATGCAGACACTTCATCGTACAAGGCTTTCCAATTCCCGGTCAAGACATGACTGCGGCTGATCACAATGTCAATCTCCGAGGCACCTGCCTTGACCGAGGCTTGAATTTGATGCAGTTTGTTCTCCAGGGAAATTTGTCCGTCCGGGAATCCAGTGGAGACGGCGGCGACGGGAATGTCGGTTCCTTTCAGACCGGAAACCGCCACTTCGACTAGATTGTGATAGACACAGACCGCGCCGACCCGTAGATTCAGTTTTCCAGCTCCCAGGCTGTCCAGCAAATCTTGACGAACCGGTTGCCGGGCCTTGGCGCACAACCTGAGCACATTTCCAGGCGTATCGTCGCCCGCCAATGTCGTCAAATCTATGCAGGAGGCTGCCCGCAATAACCAGGCGGCCTGCCACTGCTTTTTGACGGAACGACGTTTACCAAGGGTTGCGGCTCGTCTTTCCACGGCGCTGCGATTCACCCGGATCGCATTGATCACATCCATATTCAGTGGAATCCCCGGATTCCTTTCATGCGGCCGTGGTTCCGGTTTTTCCTCACGTTTCCTTAGATTCGCTTTTTTCTTCGTTGTCATTGGTAGAATCCTGTGCCTCTATGCGGATTCGAGGGGTAGCCATTAGGTGCCACCGCACTCGACTAAGACCTGCAAGCGGAAGTTGTCGAAGTCACGGAAGCCAAAGGCACGGTTGATAATCCCCCGGATAGCGCGATCTGATCCTGGGTGGCTTCGGGTTTCAGCAAAGTGTGGTCAATCAAACTAGCTATTTTCATTAGTCGTTATCCTCCTAATTGGATTGGCTCCCTATTCATCAAGGGGCCTGAAGGGATTCCCTTTGTCAGGGTTTGGCTGCAAAGGAATAGTGTGGTATGATCATCCAATATTGTGGAGGCCAATAAGAGAGCCAGGCCTTGCCGATAATTTTTTCCCGGGGCAGCATCCACCCGCTGTGGGAATCACTGGAGTAGGGGCGGTTGTCTCCCAGGACAAAGTATTCATCCGGGGTTATGGTCTCCGGGCCCCAGGAGTATGTACTGGCATTGGGTAAGTAAGGCTCCTCCAGCAATTGGCCGTTGATGAAAACCTGCCCTTGCTTGATCTCCAGGTTCTCGCCAGGGAGCCCGATGATCCGCTTGATGAACTGACGGTTTGGGTCTCGGGGGAAGTCAAAGACAACGACGTCACCACGCTGAGGAGGGTGGAACCAATAGGCGACCTTGCTGATGATCAGGTATTGGCCATCGTGCATATTTGGCTCCATGCTGGTCCCCTCGATGCGAAAGTTCTGAATGAAGGTGCGAATTAAAAAGAAGATGAGCAGGGTGAGGACCACTGTTTCGATGGTCTCGCGCAGGAGGGATTTGACACCCTGCCATCTGCTGACGGAATCGTCGGTTGTTTCCTCTATTTCCTGGAGTCGGGGAAGTTTGTCGAGGTTAGCCAAGTTGTTTTGTCCTCTCTGATTGGATTAAAGTTGTGGCTAAATTATAATACATCTTGCACTGTAAAGCAAGCCCTCCGATTCCCAAGATCGCTGGCCAAAGCCAGGCCAGTCCTACCTTTGTTTGACATTATTGGGAACTTGGACTAAAATGGCGTTGCAGGATGCAAAATGCAAGGTGTAGGAGGCGGCTTGTATCCTGTAGCAGCTATCATTGCGTTATCTCAAAACAACGACCGGGAGAATCAACTATGTCAATGACCAGCGTGGAGATCAGACAGACTTTTCTCGATTTTTTCGCTAGTAAAGATCACACCATCGTACCCAGCGACTCTCTGGTACCTGGTGACGACCCAACTTTGCTGTTCACCAACGCCGGAATGAATCAGTTCAAAAACATCTTTCTTAGCCTGGAAAAGCGGGAGTATACCAGGGCAGCGGATACCCAGAAATGTATGCGGGTCAGCGGTAAACACAACGACCTGGAAGACGTGGGGCCGTCTCCTTACCACCATACCTTCTTTGAAATGCTGGGCAATTGGTCTTTTGGTGATTATTATAAGAAAGAGGCTATCGCCTGGGCCTGGGAATTGCTTACCGAGATATGGGGCTTGCCCAAGGCAAAGGTGTGGGCTACGGTCTTTGAAGACGACAAAGGTGACCTGGGCCGAGATGAGGAGGCTGCTGGCTATTGGAAGACGATGACGGACATCAACCCTGACCAGATTCTGTACTTTGGCCGCAAAGACAACTTTTGGGAGATGGGCGAGACCGGTCCCTGCGGGCCGTGCAGTGAGATTCACCTCGATCGTGGCCCCGCTTTTTGTGATCTCAAAGATGACCCCAATCACCGCTGCACCGTGAACGGCGATTGCCGGCGCTTCATCGAGCTGTGGAACCTGGTCTTCATCCAGTACAACTGCAATCTAGATGGTTCTCTGGATGAATTGCCAGCCAAGCACGTTGACACGGGGATGGGGTTTGAGCGTATCACCGCTGTCTTGCAGGGAGGGGCTTCCAACTATGAAACCGACCTCTTCACCCCGATCATGGCTCGCACCCAGGAGTTGCTGGGGCACAGCGATGCCCAACGCCAGGCAGACACTGTGCCTTACCGTGTTATTGCCGACCACGGACGGGCTGTTACCTTTCTGGTCGGTGATGGCGTGCGTCCCGGCAACGAGGGCCGCGAGTACGTGCTGCGCATGATCCTGCGCCGCGCCGCTCGCTTTGGCAAGAAAATCGGTTTTGAGGGGCCTTTCTTGGCTGAAATTGCCCAGATGGTGATTAATGAGATGGGGCCCTATTTCACAGAGTTGCAAACCCGGCGCGAGTTTATCCTGACCACCATCACCGAAGAAGAAGAACGCTTCTTGCACACCCTGGATGTGGGCTTGGCTCGCCTCGACGGGTTAATGGCGGACCTGTCAGCCCGAGGCCAAACCGTCGTGCCTGGTAAAGAGGCTTTCGTGTTGTGGTCTCAGGACGGTGTCCCCCTGGACGTGACCAGGGATATTGCTGGGGAGAGCGGCTTCACTGTTGACGAGGCAGGCTTCCACGAGGCCATGGAAGAGCATCGGAAGATCAGCAGTGCGGGCCAGGCCTTTGGCCCGGCAGGAGAGGGCCTGGAAGTTTACAGCCAGCTCCTGGACGATTTGAAAGCGAGAGGGTCTTTAGGAGCCAAGGGGGTAGAGCACGTCTACGCCGAGAACACGGTCCTGGATACTCAAGTGGTGGCCATGTTGCGGGAAGGGCAGGTGGTCACCTCGGTTGAGGAGGGTGATGAGGTGGAAGTGGTTTTGGCCGCCACGCCGTTCTACGTGGAAAGCGGTGGTCAGATCAGTGATACCGGCTTCATTGCTCGCTACGATGGAGGTGAGATGCCTGAATGGAGGGTAGATGTCACAGATGCCCGGCAGCCTGTGCCGGGGCTCATCGTCCACGTCGGCCGGGTGGTGGAAGGGCAGCCCAAAGTGGGCGATGAAGCCCGGGCCGAGGTTGATCGGATGCGGCGCTGGGACATCGCCCGCAACCATACGGCCACCCACCTTCTCCACAAGGCGTTGCGTTCCCTGCTGGGCGAGCACGTTCAGCAGGCCGGTTCGCTGGTGGCTCCCGACCGCCTGCGCTTTGACTTTACTCATTCAAAGCTCGTTACCCAGGACCAACTGGATGCCATCCAGCAAGCGGTCAATGATTACATCCTGGCCAACTATCCGGTGAGGCCAGTTCATACCAGCTACAAGGAGGCTGTGGCTGGTGGGGCCATCGCGCTCTTTGGCGAGAAATACGGCGAGCAAGTACGGGTCATGAAGACCGGCGACCCCGACGATCCCATCAGCCAGGAGCTATGCGGGGGTACCCACGTGAACTGGACCAGCCAGATTGGCCTTTTCCAGATCGTGTCCGAATCGAGCATCGGCGCTGGCCTGAGGCGCATTGAGGCGGTGACGGGTCGGGAGGCTCAGCGGCTGGTGCAGAAGTACGTGAACAAGCTGAGGACCACGGCTGCTCACCTCGATGCCCCGATGGATGAAGTGGATCACAAAGTGTTGGCTCTCCTGGATGAGGTTCGGAGCTCTCACAAAGAGGCTGCTCGATTGCGTCGGGAGATTGCCCGGCGCGACTTTGAGAGCCTGCTCTCCCAGGTAGAAGATGTGAAAGGGGTGAAGGTGCTGGCTGCCCAGGTGGATGCCGACACTATGGAGACCTTGCGGGAGATGAGCGACTGGTTCAGGGATCGCCTCGGCTCTGGGGTGATCGTGCTGGGGGCAGCTATGAATGGCAGACCTGGCTTTGTGGCGGCCGTCACCTCCGATCTGGTGAAGCGGGGGTTGCACGCTGGCCAACTGGTCAAAGCTGTGGCTGAGGTGGTCGGCGGCGGCGGCGGTGGCAAGCCCACCCTGGCCCAGGCTGGCGGGAAGGACGTCAGTAAGGTCGGAGATGCTTTGCAAATTGTCCCTGGCCTGGTAGCTGAGCATCTTGCCTGAAGAGATTTCTGTGGGGCTGGCTATTAATGAGTTAGACGGGCCAGCAGCCAAGAACCAGCACCGATTGGGTTGGTAGTGAAAAGAACGATAAAGTAGCAGTTGATACAATGCCAACAGTCAATAATATTCCCGGTCCCTATCGCTTCTTTTTCTACAGTTTCGACTGCAATGAGCCCATGCATGTACACGTCCAACGGGGCAGAATGACCTGCAAGTTTTGGCTTGACCCCATCGCATTGTGCAGAAACCGTCGCTTTTCCCCAAAAGAGTTGAATCGGATTCGCAAAATCATTCAAAAGAACCAGGAGAAGATTATTGAGGCGTGGCATGAACACTGTGGTTAGGACAGAAGTATTGATTAAAGACATACGCGTAACGGAGGATACCATTACAGCCTACCTTACAGATGGGCGTACAATTAGTGTACCTCTGGCCTGGTCATGGCGCTTGTCGGAGGCAACCCCTGAACAGCGTGCGAATTACGAGATTATCGGAGATGGTGAAGGGGTGCACTGGCCTGACATTGATGAGGACATTAGTGCTGAAGGTATGCTGTATGGTGTTCCCGCGCCACGACCAGTACCGGGGCGTGCAGTTGAGCCATCGCTCGCTTTGGCTTAGTATTGGCAAACTTGCTGACTCACCGATACGGTTAGAAAATGGTTGAAGCCGGTCGGTGTCCGGTTCAGTGTGGTCTCCCGGTGGGCGGTGGTGTCTGGGGTAATTGTGCTGGGGGCGGCCATCGTCGGCAGAGCTGGCTTTGTGGCGGGTTTCACCTCCGACTTGGTGGAGCGGGGGTTGCACGCCGGCCATCTGGTCAAAGCTGTGGCCCAGGTGGTTGGCGGCGGCGGTGGCAAGCCCACCCTGGCCCAGGCTGGCGGGAAGGATGTCAGCAAGGTCGGAGATGCTTTGCAAATTGTCCCTGGTTTAGTGGCTGAGCATCTTGCCTGAAGAGATTTGAGTCTGGCTGATGAGTTAAGCGCACCTCGCGAAAAACTGCTTGTGAAGTAGGGCGAGGAAGGAGAAAACTCTACTATGAGCTTCCTTCAAGAGGTTGAACAACTTTTATCCAAGATGACACGCGCTGAGAAGGCGAAAGTGTTGCAATGGGTAGTACGTGATTTGGGCGATGCTTTTCCTGGGATTGATAGCGTTGCCAACGTTTGTGGTGGTGAACCATGCATCGTGCGCACACGCATCCCTGTGTGGGTCCTGGTGCAGGCCAGGCGTCTTGGAGCAAGTGAAGCGGATTTACTGCATAGTTACCCGAACTTGCGTGCAGAAGATCTGGCAAATGCTTGGGCCTACTTTCGCTTACATCGGGACGAGATTGAGCAACAAATTGCCGAGAATGAGGCTGCTTAACGAATGGCACGGTTATATGCTAACGAAAATCTTCCTCTCCCGGTAGTCGGAGAACTGCGGCGGTTAGGACATGATGTGTTGACCACCTACTGGATATTTAAGCCCGCGAATGCTATCAATCTAACCTGCGGGAGGGTTATAGACCCGCCTCGTATCTACTGCCTGAAAGCTAAACAGGCCGCCTAACCTTGGTTTAGAGAGAACCCCATGGGAGCGTTGTGCAGCGAGTTGCGTGGGGTTGGTCTTGCATGGGAAGAAGGCTGGCTGACCCTTTGGAGTGTAGTGTTACATTCGCCGGAACACTACAACGAATTTGGAAAAAAGCGAATTGGGAGTGGAAAATTCGTTCCTTTCTGAATTCGATGTAGTGTTGTAATGAGGTGTTCAAACGGTAGAATCAGGGTGACTTTATATCGGTGATAGCATACATTGAGCAATCTATTACAGAACCCTTTCAGGAAAAACAAAGAAGCAAACGACAAGCCATCCTTTCGTAGCGTCATTGACCTGGGGACTGAGTACGTCAAGGCCCTGGTGGTGGAGGTGCAGGAGGACCGTGCGATCATCATCGGCCAGGGTATGGCCCAGCACAGGGGGAGCTATGCCAGCGGTGGCGCTATCAGTGACCTCGAGGCTGTAACAGCCACTTGTGACCAGGCCCTCCGCCAGGCGGAAGACATGACGGAGGAGGTGTATGGACGCAAGGTGGTACCCGATCAGGCAGTGATGGGGGTCCCCCTCCCTTTGATCCGTGGTGCGGCCTACACAGTGAAGCAGCAACGCTCTTCCCCGAGGCGTCCTGTCAGCCAGCGGGAGTTGACGCAGCTCCTGCAGCGAGTGCAGCGTTTGGCCCTTCATCAATTGTCGCAAGAGTTCGCCAGCCAGGAATTGGCCCTGGTTGACAGTGCCATTGCCGAGATCGTTATTGACGGTCATGGGGTGACTGACCCGGTGGGCTTTCGGGGCGAGAACCTGGCTGTCACTGTTTTCAATGCCATAGCCCTCCGTCAAAGCCTGGATGGCCTGCGTGACCTCGCTGAGGGCCTGGAATTGGAACCGCCCCTTTTGGTCCCCGAGTCTCAAGTTGTGGCCTCTTTTCTGAAAGGGAGTGAGGTCCTTGGCCTCGACGTCGGCGGAAGGGGGACAGAGATTTTTTGGAGCCGCAATGGGGGCTTGCTGGCCTCACGGACGATGCCCCTGGGGGGACGCGCGATCAGCCAGCGATTGGCCGAGGGTCTTCATCTCTCGTTGCAGGAAGCGGAAACTCTAAAGTTGTCTTGCAGTCGCAGCCAGATCGTTGCACCACCGCTCCCGCCGGATTTGCAATCCGGCGGCGACGAGACAACCCCGGCTTTCGTGGGTGAGATGTTGAATGGGGCGGTTGTGACCTGGTTGGTAGAGGTGGAGCGACAATTGATGGCCCTGGCTGGTGGGGAAAACCTCCCTCGCTGCATGTACCTCTGGGGTGGAGGAAGTGAGTTACCCGAGTTGGTGGAAGCAGCGAAGACTTTTCCCTGGATGAGGGAACTGCCCTTTGCCCGCTGTCCAGAGGTGGAAGTGCTGAACCCCGAAAGGGTGCCTGGCTTGCTGGATAGAACGGGGTTATCTTTAGGACGTGGAGGGCTGGTTGTTATGAGCCTGGCCCGTTGGGTTTGTGCTGATGAAATGAAAAGCAAAGCTGACTTGCCTACTCAGTTGTTGGCAAAGGTGATGAGGAGAGATTTCGACACATTTCTTGGAGGGATATAAGCCTAGTGGAGCAAATTATCTATCTCGAAGTTGACGACGACATCGCGGCCATTCGCGACCGTCTGGAATGGGCGCAGGCCAGGCGGGTGCTGCTCGTCATACCACCCAAATGCCGGACTTGTAGCAATCTGGTCAATCTCAAGCTGCTACAGCGTCACGTTCATAACCTGGCTATGGAGGCAGCTCTGGTGACCGGAGATCCGACCACACGAGAGTTGGCCCATGAGGTTGGGTTGCCTGTTTTCTCTTCGTTGGGGAGGGCTCAGCGGGCCAGATGGTACGGGCGACGGGTGATAGAGAAGGCACCTTCTCGGCCGAGGGAATATAAAGGGCCGCGCCCCCGCGAACTGAGGTTGCCGGTCTGGTCAGAATCGCCTGGGCGTGGCCAGCAGATACTGGCTGTCGCTTTCTTTAGTATACTATTTCTCTTCCTGGCGGCGGGTGTCCTGTTGTTGGTGCCCAGTGCCACCGTGACGCTGAGGCCCGTTAGTGAGGCGGTCAGTGAGACCTTGCCGGTGCAGGCTAACCCGGAGATAGAGGACATTGACTACGAGACAGGTGAGATTCCGGCCCGCATCGTAGAAGTGGAGGTCGAGGCCACGGATCACATTCCCACTATGATCAAGCGCGATGCCGCCGATGCCCGGGCCACCGGTACGGTGATCTTTATCAACAAGATAGACGAGCCCGTTGAAATTCCCCTGGGGACTGTGGTCGGAACCTCGGCCGGGACCAACATCAGGTTCACCACAATAGAGACAGCCATCTTGCCAACTTCTATAGGAGGGACAGCCGAGACGGGGATAGTGGCTGTTGAATCCGGCCCCAGTGGCAATGTGGACGCTTTCCTGATCAACACTATTGAAGGACCTTTGGCCTTGCAGGTCAGGGTCGTAAACGACAAACCTACCGGCGGCGGCAACATGAAGCAGGTAGGGGTAGTGACCCAGGGTGACAAGGACCGCCTGAAGGCTTCCCTCCTGCAAAAATTGCAGCAAGAAGCCTACAACAGGATTCTGGAGGAATTGAAGGAGCAAGAGTTCGTGCCTCCTGAAACGTTAGTGGTGGAGGTGGTCTCTGAGACCTACGACGAGTTCGTGGGTGAGGAAGCTGACGTTTTGGGTATGAAGATGGTGGTCAGCGCCAGCGGGACGGCCATCGGCGGCCAAGACGCCAATGCCCTGGTCTATCGGCTTCTGGAAGCCAGAGTGAGGGAGGGTTATCAATTGACAGCCGAGGGGTTACGTTTTGAGACTGGCCAGATCGTAGCTGTGGAAGGTCGAAAGGTATCTTTCACAATGAAGGCCGCCGGTCTTATCGTGCCCGTGATTGACCTCAACACGGTCATCAATGACATTCGCGGTCGGCCTATCGAGGAGGCTGAAAACCTGTTGAGCCAGCGTTTTCCCCTCAAAGAAAGACCGGTCATCAAAGTTGCCCCTGACTGGTTAGGGCGGGTGCCCTTGCTCCCCTTCAACGTTGACGTCTCGATTGAGCTGGGGGAAGAAAACGCCGCTGGCGTTGCCCCTGGAGGTTGACCTGATGCGTGTGATGGCTCTGGATGTCGGCCACAAGCGTATTGGTGTGGCCCTCAGCGACCCCGGCCAGGTTCTGGCCAGCACCTTGCAGGTGATCGAGAGAAAAGGGCAGCAGCGGGACTTGGCTACTGTGATTCAGTTGGTGCGGGAACACGAGGTCGGGAAAATCATCGTCGGTTACCCGCGTAGCTTGAATGGGACAGTGGGACGGCAGGCTAAGATTGTGGAACGCTACGCGGCGGTTCTGGAGAAGAAGCTCAGGGATTCGTCATTGGATGTGCCGGTGATCCTCTGGGACGAGCGCTTCTCCACAGTGGTGGCTGACAGGCTGATGGCCGAAGCCGGTCGCAAGAGTCGGGAGAGACGGAAGAGGATTGACGCTGTAGCCGCGGCTGTGATCTTGCAGGATTATCTGGATGCAATTGGAGTTTAGAGGTTGGAGATTAGAAATTGGAGGGTAGCTTGGTAAAGAATATCTTGCGATTCCTGGTGTTTCTGATCGCTCTGATGGCCGTAGGGGTCATCGTGATAGGAAGTGGTTGGTATGTCCTCAACCAGGGTCTGAGCAGCGGTGGCACCGAGGTCAGCCGTCCAAGTGAAGGTGGGGAAGCTCCTTCAATCAAGGATATTTTCATAGGGTTGTACCTCCAGTATCGGCAAGGAGATCTGGACCGACCGGCCAGTTACGACGACACGCCGGTGACCCTTGTCGTCGAGCCGGGTGAGAGTGCAGCTACCATCGCCGCTCGCCTGGAAGAACTGGGATTGGTCACCGATGGCGAGCTGTTCCGCATGTTCATTCGCTATCATGAGATTGATGCCACTCTGGAGGCTGGCGAGTACGTGCTGCGGCCCAACATGACCATGGCCGAGATTGCTGAGACCTTGCAGCACGCTCGCATAGAAGAGGTGACGGTGACCATCCCTGAAGGCTGGCGGGCCGAGCAGATAGCCCAGATGTTGGCCGAAGCGAACATCGTTGACGGCGATGAATTCCTGGCCCTGGTGCGTGGGGGGAAATTCGATTACATCTTGTTGCAGGACCGTCCCGAGGAGAGTTCTCTGGAGGGCTTTTTGTTTCCTGAGACCTACCGCATTCCGGCCCAGGCTGAGGCAGAGGATCTCATTGAGCGGATGCTCTCCACCTTGGAAGAGCGCTTCACGCCCGAGATGCGACAGTTGGCGGCGGAACGGGGAATGACTATCTACGATGTGATCACCCTGGCTTCCATCGTGGAGCGGGAAGCGGTGATGGCTGAGGAACGGCCCCTCATTGCCAACGTATTCCTGAACAGGTTGGAGGAGGGTATGTTCCTGCGAGCTGACCCCACAGTGCAGTATGCCAAGGGTTACGACGCCACGACGGGCCAGTGGTGGCCTGCCGTGACCCCTGAGGATTGGGAAGCGGTGGATTCACCTTACAGCACTTATTTGTACCCGGGTTTGCCACCAGGCCCTATATGCAGCCCTGGCCTCTCTGCCATCCAGGCCGTCCTGGAGCCAGCGGATACCGAGTACCTGTTCTTCTTGGCCAAGGGTGACGGCTCTCACGCCTTTGCCACCACTTACGAGGAGCATCTGCAAAATCAAGAGCTTTATCAAAGGTAGATTGGCTTTTGGCAAGACCTGACAGGTTTTGCATAAACCTGTCAGGTCTGGTGGGGCGGGCGGGAGTCGAACCCGCACGGACATTACTGTCCAGCGGATTTTAAGTCCGCAGCGTCTGCCATTTCGCCACCGCCCCACACAAGAACTTTACGTTGGCGGAGTAGCAGAACGGTTCGGCTGAGCTCACCGTAGCCTCGTTCTGCGTCAGCCGAGCGCGAAACGAGTCTTGTCCTGAGCGTAGTCGAAGGGTTCGCTACTCCAGAATAAGGAAAGAATAGGTGGATAAAAAGGGCTGATAGCGAACTCGCCCAAGCTATCAGCCTCGTCGTCTGGGGGTCGCAGATCTAGAGGCGACGGCCGGATTCGAACCGGCGATGGGGGTTTTGCAGACCCCTGCCTTGGCCACTTGGCTACGTCGCCAGGAAAGACGACACCTTCTTTGAGACAACACTCTCTGATTGTATTCTTATTTTACCACGTCTTCTTGATGGCGTCAACTCTCTTCTCCAAGTTTTCTCAAAGTGAATCATCGTGAACGATTCACTTGGGTCTGGCTAAAATGAGTTGGGCGTCAAGGTGAGCAGTAGCCTCGTTGCTGGCGGGGTGCTGTCAACTACCACTGTTGCGGTACAGGGGATTCAGGGAGCGGATTGAACGGAAAGCTCCGAGCGGATCTGTGGGACCCGCGTCTTGGACTCGGACAAAGTTGTTGATAAGGGAAAGTCGGGGGTCACAGACCCCCTCCGAGCAAAAAGGGAAGAGGTTACTACTCAGCCACCGTCATTCCGAGCGACCGAAAGGAAGCCTGTCCTGAGCGAAGTCGAAGGACGCAGCGACTGAAGGGAGTCGAGGAATCTCCATGCCGAGGCTACGCTTGCTACTGCAGGCGGAGATTCCTCGACTCGCTACGCTCGCTCGGAATGACACATTACGGGGAGCCTGAGTAGTAACGGGAAGAGGATAGATGCGCCGGAAGGGCTTTCACTGGGCGTGGGTTATCTTGGCGGTCTGTTTCGTTGATCTCTTTATCAACTACAGCATCCGTCTTGGATATGGGGTCGTCCTTCCGGAGATGATTCGGTCTATTGGGCTGAACCGGACCCAGAGCGGTACGATCTATAACTTTTACCTGGCTGTCTACGTCTGCCTGACCCCCTTTGTGGGAAACCTTACGGATCGTTTCGGCGCCCGGAGAGTGATCACTCTCTTTGGCATCGCCTTGGGCATCGGGACCCTCCTTGTGGGGACGGTGGAGCGCTTCTGGACGGCCTGCATTTTCTTCGCCCTGGCCGGGGCAGGGTCCTCAGCCATGTGGACACCGGTGATCACCGTTGTCCAAAGGTGGTTCGGCCAGAGGAGACGGGGCATGGCCCTCGGCATCCTCTCCACTGGATTTGGCCTCGGCTTTGCGACCACGGGCTGGCTCTTTCCCGTTCTGGTCAGTTCGTTCTCCTGGCGTTTCTGTTGGTATGTGCTCGGAGCTTGGGCCCTGGTCATGGTTCTGGTCAATGGGATTTTCCTCCGCAGTAGGCCGGAGGATCTCCAGATGTCCCCGTGGGGGGAGGAAGGATGGGATATAACCCAGTCTTTCCAGGTGGCCTTTTACCTGGCTGTCCTCTTTGCCCTGGTCGCTGCGTTTCTCATGCAAAGGGTGAAAAGGCCCGATGAGGGAAACCGATGAAGAACACAGCAAAAGTCGTTATCATCGGTGGCGGCATCCAGGGTATCAGCCTGGCCTATCACCTGGCCAGGCGGGGCTTGACCGACGTATGTCTGGTCGAAATGAAGGAGCTTGGCAGTGGCTCGTCGGGACGGTCGGCTGCCATCATTGGCCACGCCTTTCCCAGCGAGAACTGCCTGCCCCTCGTCGAGTTGTCGTTTGCAGCCTTGATGCGCTTCCAGGATGAACTGGACGCCGACCCTGGCTACGAGCCCATCGGCTGCTTGTTGCTGGCCGGCGCCCAAGGTGCGCCCGACCCTTCGACAGGCTCAGGATACGATCTGCGCCGCCGCCACGCACTGTTGCAGAGCAAGGGCGTCGTCAGCCACCTGGTGGACCGGGAAACGATCTCCCGTCTGACGCCTGGCTTGAACCTGGAGAAGATCGAGGTGGGGCTGTATGGCCCCCGCGACGGGAGTGTAGACCCCCATTCCATCATGATGGCCTACGCCCATCACGCGCGTCGCCTGGGGGTGGAATTTGCCGAAGGCGTGAAAGCAACGGGGCTTCAGATCGAGGGCGACAGAGTGGTGGGCGTTCACACCACGGCCGGGTTTATGGCTACCCATTGTGTGGTTAATGCCGCCGGCTTTCGCGCCCGTGAGGTTGGCACCTGGGCCGGCATGGACCTGCCGATCACCAATATGAAGCGCCACATCTTTGTCACCGGGCCGATAGCGGCCTATTCCCAGCCCATTCCCTTCACCTACGAGGTTGAAGTGGCCTGGTACATGCGCCGCGAGGGGCCGGGGCTGCTGATCGGCATGGGGGCTGTGGAGAGCGACGAGGAAGACCCCCAGGTGGACTGGTCGTTCCTGGACGTGGTGGCCGACCATTCCGTGTATCGCGCCCCGGCCCTGGCCGAGGCCGAGATCAAGAGCGGCTGGGCGGGCCTGCGCCCCATCACCCCCGACGATGATCCCATCCTGGGCGAAGCGTCCCACCTGCGTGGCTTTTTCAACGACTGCGGTTGGGGTGGGCATGGCATCATGAACGCTCCGGCGGCTGGCATCGTACTGGCCGAGTTAATCGTTGATGGTACAACGGACAGGGTGAATTTAACGGACGCGGATATCAGCTGCTTCCGCGCGGAGCGGTTTGAGGGGTGGCTAAGCAAAGGTGATTGCTGAGCGGCTGTCAAACAAACAACTTCCCGTTTTGCCTTAGGTTGGAATAAGCCGCACCCTTCGATACGCTGCTTCACCACGTTCCGCAGCTACTCAGGATGCTCAGGAAACCTCGCCAATAGGTGGTCTGGTCTTTCTACACTCACTCCTCTGCCGTTCGGCTGAGCCCTTCGACCCTTCGACGGGGCTCAGGACAGGCTCTGCTCAGGACAGGCTCACGAAGCCCGGCATTTTACCCCGTACTCCCCCGGCGGCGGCCAGCAGCGGTTACACGAGATACAGGAGGCTTTGTCTTGACCCTCCTGAAAGCGGAGAGGCAGGTCGGGCTCACGGATGAGCGGCCGACATAGCGAGATGAAATCGGCCGTCCCTTCCTCCAGGATACGTTCCATCACCGATTGTGACCGCAACCCCCCCACCAGGATCAACGGCAGGTCGGTCGTCTCCCGCGCCTTGCGGGCTTGTGGCAGGAAATAGGCCTCTTCATCCGGGCGCAGGATGTCTTTGCGTACGTTCTGGCTGTCCAACCCCCCACTGATCTCCACAGCATCAAGCTCCCAGTCTTCCAGGTGGCGGACGATTTCCACCCCATCGTCCAGCGTCATCCCGTCCCGCACAAAGTCCTGGATGCCCAGCTTGATGAGGAGCGGATAATCGCCGCCCACTTCGTCGCGCACTGCTGCCGCCACCTCCTCCAGGAAGCGTAACCGGCGGGCCACGCTACCGCCCCAGCCATCTTTCCGCCAGTTGGTGGCTGGCGAGTTGAACTGGCCGATGAGGTAGCCGTGCGCCCCGTGCAGTTGCACCCCGTCAAAGCCGGCCGCCTTAGCCCGCCCGGCCGCCCGACCATAAGCCCCAATCAACTCCCGGATCTGCGTCTCGTTTAGCTCCCGCGGACGGGGGCCACCTTTGGTGTGCGGCACCGGCGAAGGAGCCAACGGCTCTTGGTTGATCACATCCTCGGTGCACCGCCGCCCACCGTGATTGATCTGCATCATCACCTTCCCGCCCTGAGCGTGCACCGCTTTGGTCAGAGCCTCCAGCGATGGAATGAGATCGTCGTCGTGCACGCCGGTCATCTTTATGTGGCGGCGCCCGCTGCGGTGGACGAAGGCGTGCCCGGTGACGATCAGCCCCACACCACCCCGCGCCAGGGCTTCGTACATCTCTACCATCGGTGGCTCGGGACGGCCTGCCGCGTCGGCCATGTACTCCGCCGTCGCCGAACGCACCAGACGATTGGCCAGTGTCAAGTCCCCTATCTTCCCCGGTTCAAACAGCTTTGTCATTTCTTACCTCCTCTCTGGACGAGCAAACGCTCGGTGGTAAAACAGTACAACGGACGGGGAGAATTTACGGACCAAATCTCACACCGGCCTGCCTGTACTGCCTGTATCGCCACAGTGGTGCCACAGTGGTAATTGTAGCACGTTGCCAGCGTTTGTGCAACTCGTTCCCCTTCCCTTTCATCTAGACCTGACAGGTTTGGTAATGAAAACCTGTCAGGTCTGCGTTGAGCCAACAAAGACTTGCTATAAAATGTGTTGGGTAGTATAATCGTGATAGATCGTAATAAAGGAAAAGTGGGCAACGAACCGGAGTGACTTCCCCTACTTTTGTGATCATAAGGAGGATTTTGTTACCCGACATCTTGCCACCAGGCAACTTCAAAGGGTGTCATTCTGAGCG
>SOHZ01000435.1 GCA_004377365.1 Anaerolineales bacterium
CACACCTGCTACAAGTTTTCAATACCTTTAAAAAAGGTTGACCATAATGCCGCACGTGTGATATAATAGCAACGGCGGCAAGCGGTAGGTACGGCCAGAAGGAGAATCAAATGGCGCTGAAATTAATGTCCGGCAACGAGGCCATCGCCAGGGGGGCCTGGGAGGCCGGGGTGGTCTTTGCGGCGGGCTATCCGGGCACACCCAGCACAGAGGTGTTGGAGCACCTGGCCCAATGCGACGAGGTCCGCGCGCAATGGTCTGTCAACGAGAAAGTGGCCTTCGACGAGGGGGTCGGGGCGGCGCTGGGTGGCCTGCGCACGATGGTGACCATGAAACACATGGGGCTCAACGTGGCCTCGGATGCCTTCATGGCCTTGCCTTATTCGGGCGTCAACGCCGGGTTCGTGGTGTTGGTGGCCGACGATCCCAACATGCACAGCTCGGTGCACGAGGAGGACACGCGCTTTTTCGCCCGCATGGCCAAGATGCCCATGGTGGAACCCAGCGATCCCCAGGAGGCCAAGGATCTCGTCGGTGTGGCCTTTGAACTGAGTGAGCGATTTCGGACGCCGGTGATGTACCACTCCACCACTCGCATTGCCCACACCAAAGGCCTGGTAGAGTTGGGAGAGCGTCGGGAGATGCCCCAGATCCCATACGAGATCAACGCGCCGCAATTCTCGACGGGGATTTACCGTCACCGCCTCCGCCTGGAGGTGGAAGCCAGGCTGGAGCAGTTGCGGAAATACGCCGAGGAATTTCCCCTCAATCGTATAGAAGAAGGCAAAGGCTCGCCGCAGCCCTTCGACAAGCTCAGGACGCAGTCCCTACCTATCGGCGTCATCACCAGTGGCATCTCTTACCAATACGTGCGGGAGGTACTGCCTGAGGCGACGATCTTCAAGCTGACGATGATCTATCCTTTGCCTCTCCGGAAGTTAAAAGCCTTTTGCCGGGAATTCGAAAAAGTTTATGTTATCGAAGAGGGAGAGGGATTTTTGGAGGAGCAGATCGCCGCCGCCGGGGTGACCAATCTGGTGGGCAAGGCGCTCTTTGGCACCATCGGCGAATACAATCCCCAGCGGCTGGAGACTGCCATCAAAGGCACCCAGTTCCCCACAGACTTTGGTCAAGAGATCGCCATCCCGCCCCGTTATCCCATGTTCTGCACCGGCTGTCTGCACCGTACCGTCTATCATGCCCTGCGTGATCTGAACGCCATGGTGGCTGGCGACATCGGTTGCTACACCATGGGCGCGCTGCCGCCCTTTGGGATGGTACACGTCAACTATTGCATGGGCTCCAGCGTGGGCAACGCCTACGGCTTCCAGCAGGCGGGTGTTGAGAGGGCAGTGGCCGTCATCGGCGATTCTACTTTCATCCACGCTGGCATCCCGGGATTGATTGACGCGGTCTACAATGGGGGCAAGAATACCATTGTCATCTTGGACAACAGCACCACCGGAATGACGGGACAGCAGGTCCATGCAGGCACGGGAGTCACCCTCAAGGGTGAGCCGACCGTCAAGTTCGATTTCGCCACCCTGGCCAGGGCGGTGGGTGTGAGGCACGTGGCCGAAGTGGACGCCTGGCAGATGCTGGAAGTGAAGCGGGCCTTCAAGGAGGCGATGCAATACGATGGCGTGGCCGTGGTGGTGGTCCACGGCCCCTGTCAGCAGTTGCCGGAGATGAAGGAGCGGGAGATCGTCCCCTACCTTGTTGACAGAGAGGCCTGCTATGGATGCGATCTCTGCCTGGCCCTCTATTGTCCAGCCATCTTGAAGGGCGAGGAGGGCAAGCCCCGTATCCTCGAATGGGAGTGCGTGGCCTGTGGCATCTGCGCCCAGATCTGTCCGGTGGAGGCGATCTATCAGCAGGAGATAGCGCCGGCCGAGTGCCCTGAAGCGTAGCGGGAGGGTGTATCGAAGCCAAGAGGCTCTTGGAAGTCAGTCTCATGCTTGCAGAAGCTGCTTGGTTTCGATACGCTTCTCCACTTTGTTACGAAGCTACTCAACCGGCGCTTCCAGAATAGGATGTGAACATGAACGAGACGACCAACGTGATCTTGGCTGGCGTGGGCGGCCAGGGGGTGATCCTGGCCAGTGAGCTTTTGGCGCTGGCCGCCGTCCGTGTTGGCCACGACACCAAACAGACCGAGGTACACGGCATTGCCCAGCGAGGGGGCAGCGTCCACAGCCACGTCCGCTTCGGAGGCACGGTCTACTCTCCGTTGATCAAGCCGGGCGAGGCCGATGTGCTCATAGCCACCGAGAAACTGGAGGCCCTGCGTTTCGCCCACTATGTGCGGGAGGGGGGAGTTATCGTGATGAACTCCTACGAGTTGCCGCCCATTCGACAGGCTCAGGACAGGCCCATTCGACAGGCCTCTCGACTCCGCTCAGGACAGGCTCAGGGCAGGCCCATTGGAGCCGGAGGTCACTATCCCCATGAAGCCACTGACTTTTTGCGGAGCAAGGGTTTTTGTGTGATTGCCTTCAACGCCACGGAGCGGGCTGCTGCACTAGGCAACCCCCGGGTGTCCAACGTGATGCTGTTGGGAGCTGCATCCCCCTACCTGAGCATTTCAGAGGAAATCTGGAAAGCGACCTTGGAGGAACGGCTACCGACAAGACTTTTGGAGATCAATCGAAGGGCCTTTGCGGAAGGGAGACGAGTCGCGAATGACACTAAGAGTGGGGAAAGTTGAGCCTCGCCGGCGGCTGCTGGCCTTGGTGAAGGCGGAGGCGTTTGCGCCCTACGTGCAGCGCCGGGGTGAAAAATACAGGCTCAATGTGGGCGATGAGGCGTGGTTTTGGCAGAACGTCAACTGTCAGGCGGCTTGCCCAGTGTATACCGATGTGCCACGCTACATCGCCCTGATTGCTGATGGTGATTTCGATGCAGCCTACGCTGTCAACCGGCAGGCTAACGTTTTCCCGAACATCCTGAGCCGGGTCTGTCATCGCCCCTGTGAGGACGCCTGCCGTCGGGGCCTGCTCGATGAGCCGATGGCCATTTGCAATCTGAAACGGTTCGCGGCGGATTGCAAATCGCATATCACCAATCGCATGTCGCCAGTGAAACGGAGGATACCCGATCAGCGAGTGGCTGTTGTTGGATCGGGGCCAGCAGGGTTGGCGGCGGCCCTGGATCTAGCAGGGTGGGGATATGGAGTGACCCTCTATGAGGCGCTAGACAAGCCTGGGGGGATGCTGGCTGTGGGAATCCCTTCCTACCGGCTGCCGCGCCGTTTCGTTGAGCAGGCTGTGGAAGAAGTGAGGGCCTTGGGGGTCGAGGTTCGGCTGGGGGTGCGCGTTGGTGAGGAGGTTTCCTTCTCTGAATTGATGGCTGACTACGACGCCGTGCTGCTGGCTGCTGGAGCCCACGCTCCCCTTCGGCTGAACGTCCCCGGGGAGGACGCCAAGGGGGTGGTGCATGGGCTCCCCTTCATGTATGAGGTAAACGCCGGTGGTGCCGGCGAGGGGCGCTGTACCCTCCCGCAAATCGAGGGCCAGCGTGTGTTGGTCGTCGGCGGGGGGCACACCGCTATAGACTGTGCCCGCTCGTCGGTGCGGCTGGGGGCGCAAGCTGTGGAGATGGTCTGCCTGGAGACCAAAGAGACCATGCCGGCCGATCCCTATGAGATAGCCGAGGCGGAGACGGAAGGCATCGTGATCTATCCCACCCGCGCCGTGGGCCGGGTTGTGACGAAGGCCGGACGGGTGACCGGGGTAGAGTGCCTGAACGTCAACTCTTTTGAATTCACCCCCGATGGAAAGCTGAATTTGGAAACCGAGCCCGGGTCTGAGCACGTTTTGGAAGCCGAGGTGGTCATCGTGGCCATCGGGCAGCGTCCGGCTTTGGGTCCACTGTCCGAGCACGAAGGGCTGGAGAAGACTGGCCGGGGCACCGTAGCCGTGGACTCCGAGACCCTGGCCACGGGGCAGCCTGGCCTCTTTGCGGCGGGAGATTGCGTCACTGGTCCCCTGAATGTGGTAGATGCGGTGGCGGCGGGCCGACGGGCGGCTGTCGCCATGGATCGTTATCTGCACGGCGACATCGGTTCGACGAGGCCTGTCCTGAGCGCGGCCGAAGGACTCACCACGGGCGGCAAGAAGGAGTCACTGCTCGCGCCCCTGCCTCCCGCCGATTTGTCCCTCGACACCCTGGATCGGAGGTTGACGGGCGACGATGGCGAGGAGATTCCCCGTCATCCGATGCCCACCCTGCCCTTTGAGGAACGGCTGGACCTGCACCGTGAGGTAGAGTTGGGCTACACCGAGGAGCAGGCCCGGCGGGAAGCCCAGCGTTGCTACCAGTGTGGCTTCAACGTCTTCATCGAGGCCGAGCGCTGCACCCTGTGCAATAAATGTGTGGAGGTGTGTCCACAGAAGTGTCTGGAAATCATTGCCTTCGACCGGGTGGAGAACGGCGATGAGCTGGCGGGGATGGAGAGGGCCAGGGAGTGGCTGGACGGCGGAGCGGTCTTTATATATGAGGCCCTGTGCACCCGTTGTGACAAATGCGTGGAGGTCTGCCCACCGAAGTGCATGAGGATGGAGCACATTCAGATGTCAAGGGAGCCGTGCTAATGCAATTCAGGCCCCTTCCAGCTTACACGGAGGGCGCCTAACTATCTCAAATAAAAACCCCGGCAGGGTCAATCTCTGCCGGGGTTTGCCTGTCGTTTACATCTTTACCAACTTTGGAGCTTCTTCACATCAGATGCCTGAGGGCCCTTGGGGCTGCTTTCGATGGTAAACTCCACTTGATCGCCCTCTTCCAGGTTGCGGAAACCCTCACCCTGGAGAGCCGAGTAGTGGACGA
>SOHZ01000187.1 GCA_004377365.1 Anaerolineales bacterium
AACGCTTACCCCCTGTTTCCTTGCCCCTTTGTCCCCTCCGTGATACGCTCACCTGTTTTGTGCAAGGCGGACTTTTGCCTCTTTCCTCACACCATGCTATAATCGGCGGGGAGCAAAGTCTGAGTAGGGAGAGCATAATAACACTGTGCTAAAACGCATCCTGTGGCTGGCTTTGAGTGGGACGGGGATACTGGCCCTGCTGGGCGCGGTCCTGTTCGCCTGGCTCTGGGTACAGATTGACCGCTTCGGTCAGGTAGACCGCACCCAAAGAGCGGACGTTATCGTCGTCCTGGGAGCCAGGGTGTGGCCCAGCGGGCGGCCCAGCGACGCCCTGGCCCGTCGCACCCTCCACGCTGTGAAACTGTACCAAGAGGGCCTGGCCGCTACCATTGTCTTTAGCGGCGCTCTGGGCACTCATCCGCCCACCGAGGCCCAGGCCGCAGCCAGGCTGGCTATGGAGCAGGGAGTGCCCCAGGAAGCCATCATGCTGGAGGAAAAGGGGCACAGCACCGAGGAAAGCGCCTTCTTCGTCAGTGAGATCATGCGCGCCCAGGGCTGGCAAAAGGCCATCGTCGTCAGCGATGCCTATCACCTGTGGCGAGCGAAGCTGTTGTTTGACAAAGCTGGGGTCGAGGTCTACCCCAGCCCGGCCCACGACGAGCGTTACCCTTTGTCCAAAAGAGTGTACCTCTATCACCTTGGGCGAGAGGTGGTGGCCGTTACTTGGTACTATGTCAAATCATCGCTGGGTTTGCCCATTACCCACGTTTGAGCGAGGATACCCAAGGCTATGCAGTTCTCAGGTTGGAGACTAGCGAGCGCCGATTGAGCGTCGCCCTGAGCCCCTCGACTCTGCTCGGGATGTACGTGGTCGAAGGGTTGTCGAGGGAACGAAATGCGTTCTATTCGATGAATCCTTGGTTCGCTGTCATATTTGCGGGCCAAAGCCAGAATCAACTTATCTGACTGAAGATGTGAAATGCGTTTGTTGCGTTACATTGTAGCTGCGGTGGGGGGCGTCAGCCTCATTGCCATCGCCCTTTTTCTGAAATTGTGTTTCGATATTGACCGCCAGGGGCGGGTGGATCAGGCTCAGCCAGCCGATGCCATCGTTGTCCTGGGCGCCCAGGTGTTGCCCAGTGGTCAGGCCGGACCGGACCTGGAGGCGCGCACCGCCCACGCCATCAGCCTCTATCAGGCGGGCCTGGCTCCGCGTATCATCTGCACCGGCGGGGTCAAAGGCGAGCGCTCCTCGGCGGCAGCCGTGGCCGGGAATCTGGCCAGCTTGTGTGGTGTCCCCCAGCAGGCCATCTTCCTGGCCGATGGTTCCTGGAAGACCCAGGAAGATGCCGCGCAGACGGCGGCGGTCATGGCTCAGCACGGCTGGCAGACGGCTATCGTGGTCAGCCATCCTCTCCACGTTTACCGGGCCAAGCTGTTCTTCGAACGGGAGGGCATCGTCGCCTACACCAGCCCCACGACCACCGACGTGGACGGCATCGTCCAGCCCTGGCGGGCCTATTACACCGTGCGGGAGGGGGCAGGCGTCCTGTGGCCTTATCTGGAGCAGATGGGCTTTCCCTCCCACTGGACGGCTTGCCTTCAGGAGTTGGTGTACGAGCACCGCTAAGACCTGTGAAAGGACAACTTTCCGCTTTTGCGGAATTATCTGAGCATCCTGAGTAGCTGCGAAACGCAGTGAAGCAGCGTATCGAAGCCTGTCCTGAGCTTGTCGAAGGGGGTGCGGCTTATCCTGGTGCTCGCTTGTTGTCACAACCCGCACCCTTCGATACGGCCTCCACTTCGCCCTTCGACTTTGCTCAGGACGCAGTTTCGGCCTACTCAGGATGCTTGTGGTGAGCCATGTCGAACCGCTAGTCCTGCCTTTGCAACCGTTGGCCTGTTTCTACTGCCCTGGGATAAAACGGGAATCTCTTAACGGCTCCTTAACTAAAATGACCAAGTGGAAAACTATCGCTGAAGCCAGACGAATCGTAGAGCAAGAGACCGGCGCGATTTACAAGGATTGGGGCGGCAAGCTGCCCGTGGCCCTGGCCTACCCCAATACCTACTACGTTGGCATGTCCAGCCTGGGCTTGCAGACGGTCTATCGCCTCTTCAACCAGCGGCCTGACGTGGTGTGTGAACGGGTGTTTTGGAGAGAGGGGGGGAGGAGAGGAGAGAATAGAGAATGGAGAATGGAGAGGGGACAGGAGCTGGTCTCGCTGGAGTCGCAAAGACCTCTGGGTGAGTTCGGCGTCGTGGCCTTCTCTTTCTCGTATGAACTGGACTATTTCAACGCTTTGGAGATGCTGCGCCAGACGGGCATCCCCCTCCTGGCCGAAGAGCGTGACGAGGACGATCCCCTACTGATTGCTGGCGGTCCGGCGGTGACGGCCAACCCCGAGCCTTTGGCCGATCTCTTCGACGCTTTTGTCATCGGTGAGGCCGAGGAGCTGATCCCTACCCTGGTGGAGACCCTGCAAGAGGGCATCGGCCAAAAGCGTCAGAGCCTGCTTTCCGCCCTGGCCCAACTCCCCGGCCTTTACGTTCCAACCCACCCTCTAATCTCCAACCTCCAACCTCCAATCTCCAATCTCCATCCTGTAAAACGCCAGTGGATTCGCGACCTCGACGCCTACCCCACCACTTCTGTCGTTTTGACCGGCGATACCGAATTTGGTGACATGTATCTGGTGGAGATAGCACGGGGTTGCAAACGCGGCTGCCGCTTCTGTCTGGCCGGTCACACCGGCCGCCCCCTGCGCGAGCGCAGTGTGGCGACGTTGCTCCACCAGGCCAGAGAAGGGCTGAAGCACCGTGACAAAATCGGCCTGATCGGTGCGGCTGTCTCGGACTACTCGTGCATTGACGAACTGGTCACCGGACTGCGTGAGATGGGCACCAAGATTTCGGTCTCCTCGCTGCGGGCCGCCCCTCTCTCAGAGACTCTGGTGAAGAGCCTGGCCGAGAGCGGCTCCCAGACCCTGACCTTGGCCCCCGAGGCCGGTGCTGAGCGCCTGCGAGCTCTGATTCACAAGGACATCTCTGCCGACGACGTGATGCGAGCGGCTGATTTGGCCGCCCGCTACGATTTCCCCCGCTTAAAGCTCTATTTCATGCTCGGTCTCCCCACCGAGACAGAGGAGGACGTTCAAGCCATCGTTGACCTGGTCACCGCCCTCGGCCAGCGCTTCTCGCGGCGCATCACCGTCAACGTCACCCCTTTCGTGCCCAAGGCCCACACCCCCTTCCAGTGGGCAGCCATGATGCCCCAGGCCATCATCCGGGAGCGTTTGCGTTACGTCGAGCAACAGTTGCGGCCCAGGGGGGTGGCTGTCAAAAGCGACAGCACCGCCTGGGCCGCAGTACAAGGGGTGCTGAGCCGAGGCGACCGCCGCCTGGGACAGGCCCTGACAAAGATGGACAGAACCTCTCTGGCACAGTGGCGGCGGGCTCTGCGAGAGAGTGACCTGGAGGCCGATGAGTATCTTCGCCAGCGTTCCCTCGACGAGACCCTGCCCTGGTCGGTGGTGGACAGCGGTCTCAGCCAGGCTCACCTGCGACGGGAGTGGGAGCGGGCCCAGGCGGGATAACCTCCATTCAGTTTGCCTTTCTTTCCCTTCTGTGTTACACTTATAGTCAAGTTGAGATAAAGGATTTTAGCCTTGCGGCGAGAGGAAAACAACGGGGTTCTCTACTATCGTTTCCACAATCTGGCAGCCTGCGGAGAGATCGTCCACGGCGTTTTTACCCGGCTGGGTGGGGTCAGTCGCCCCCCTTACCATGGGCTGAACGTGGGCAAATCGGTGGGCGACGACCAGAAGGCCGTGGACGCCAACTATGATCTCATCTGCCGGACCTTGGGCATCCACCGAGGCGACATCGCCACGGCCTATCAGGTGCACAGCGCCAACGTGGCCGTGGTTGGACCCGAGGACCGGGGCCAGGTTGCTCTCCAGACCGACGCTTTGGTCACCAATAGTCCCGGCGTATTTCTTATGCTCCGCTTCGCGGACTGCGTGCCCATCGCCTTTTACGACCCCATTCAGCGGGCTATCGGCCTGGCTCACGCCGGGTGGAAAGGCACCCTTGCTAAAGCCGCCCAGAAGACGGTCGAAGCGATGATGGAGGCCTACGGCAGCCGTCCGGCCGATCTCATCGCCTGCATCGGACCATCTATTGGTCTCTGCTGTTATCAAATCGGTGGAAATGTGGTAAAATTAGTCAACGAGGTTTTCCCCCATCAGCCCCAACTGCTTCACCAGCAGGGGGACGGTTCCCGCCACTTCGATCTGTGGGAAGCCAATCGGCTGCAGTTGGCCGCCCTGGGCGTCCATCAGATAGAGGTGTCGGGTCTGTGCACAGCCTGCCACAACGACGAGTTCTTCTCTCATCGGGCTGACAATGGCCGCACGGGGCGCTTTGCAGTAGTGATGGGATTAAACTTGGGGAGGATTGAACAAAGATGATCTGGCTTTACAAATTTATTGATATTCTCTTTACCCTGCTCGAGTTAGCCATTTTGGCCCGGGTGTTGCTGTCGTGGTTCCGTGTTGACCCGTACCACCCCGCCGTCGCCTTTCTTTATCAGATCACCGAACCTATTCTAAGGCCCCTGCGCAATGTCATCCCCCCTTTGGGCATGATGGACATCAGTCCCATCGTGGCCATGCTCCTTTTAGGCATCATTCGGCGAATTATCCAGGCCATCATATTGGGCGGTCTGTAGGCACCGCCTGTGGCGCAACAGTGCCGCACCACACATACGAGATCTCTCGGAAAGTCGGTGAGTGACGGCTGTGGGGAGGGCGAACTGGGGCTC
>SOHZ01000587.1 GCA_004377365.1 Anaerolineales bacterium
AGCCTCGACTCCAAAGGACCCGGATAGGAATTTCATGGGTGCGAAATGTAGGCTACTCAGGATGCTATTGCTTTAATCGGTAGGGGAGGGTGATTTTGGCCGGATTGACGGTCGCTTATTTCTGTCTGTTGGTGGCTGGCATCGCCTACATCGTTCATCTCCTTTGGGGGAGGCGCATCATTGGCTATGGGGCTACCGCAACAAGTTTCCTTGGCCTGGTCGCCTTGAGCGTGGGTCTGATCTCGCGGGGCATCGAGTCTGGCCACTGGCCCCTGGCTAGCACCTACGAGTTCTCTCTGGTCTTTGTCTGGAGCATCGTCCTCGTCTACCTTCTGCTGGAGCGCGTCATGGGCACCAGGGCGGGAGGTGCTTTCGCCTTGCTGATTGCCTTCTTGCTCTGCACCTACGCTCGGTTTGGGATCCCCGACTCAGCCCAAGCTCCTCAACCGCTCCTCCCGGCGTTGCGCAGCCTCTGGCTGCAGCTCCACGCGGGCACGGCGGCCATTGCATACGGTGCTTTTGCCGTCGCCTGCGGCGGGGGGGTGATGGTTCTGGCCGGGGAGTTTACCAGCCGTCAAAGAGGGGCCGGGGACACGGGCCTGCCTCCACTGCCCCTCAGCGACCGATTCACCTACTGGGCCGTGGCCTTTGGCTATCCCTTCATGAGCCTGTCCATCCTCACCGGGGCCATCTGGGCCCAGGTGGCCTGGGGGAGGTATTGGGGTTGGGACATCAAGGAGACCTGGGCGCTGATCATCTGGCTGATCTATACGCTGTTCCTTCACTTGCGGGCCATCAGGGGCTGGGGGGGCCGCCCTGTGGCTGTGCTTTCCGTCATCGGTTTCGCGGTGGTGCTGTTCACTTTTCTGGGGGTGGGTTGGCTGGCACGGCGGGTGGGGTTGGAGAGTTTACATGTATATTGAGCGACCTTTTGGGCACATGGTCAGGCTTAAGAATTTTCTTTCCTAATCGCACTTGACATAATTTCATAACATTGATTCTACAGGAATGGAATATGAGCGTGCGAGCAGGCAACATGTTGGGGAAATATCGCCTCGTGGAAAAGTTGGGGCGAGGAGTGATGGCCGAGGTCTATAGAGCCTATGACCCAGGATTAAATCGCCGCGTGGCTGTCAAGGTCTTGCACTCTTTCTTGGCCGGGGAAGAAGATTTCCTCGGGCGCTTCGAGCGAGAGGCCACAGCAATGACGAGACTGCAGCATCCCAACATCGTGCGGATCCTAGACTTTGACCATGAGGGCGATTTGTATTACATCGTCATGGAATTCATTGACGGCTCTACCCTCCAAGCAGAGCTAAGGGAACGCAGCCGCATGGGGCAGCCCTTTGACCCCAAAGAAACCGCCCGCATCCTGACAGCTATAGGCAATGCTGTGGACTATGTTCATGGTAAGGGCGTGGTTCACCGTGACCTCAAGCCGGCCAACATCATGTTCACCAGCGAGGGTGAGCCTATGCTGACCGACTTTGGCATCGCCAAGATTGTGGGGGCCAAGCGTTACACCATGACCGGTGCTATCTCAGGAACACCGACCTACATGTCGCCCGAGCAAGGCCAAGGGGAGAGAGGGGATGAGCGAAGCGATATTTACTCCCTCGGTGTCATCCTC
>SOHZ01000248.1 GCA_004377365.1 Anaerolineales bacterium
CTTCCTCCCCCTGGAAAGACGTCATTATCGAGCCGCATTAGCTTGATCAGCCGGGAATTCCTTTTCTCAAAAATCAAGCCCCCGTCACCTCACAGAGGCACGGGAGCTTGATTCGTCAAGTGCTATAATCCGGGGAGCAAGCAGTGGTTAAATCAACCGTTGGCGGACAAAATCGAGCACCTGGCGCAGGGCTGCTTCTGGCGCGAGACTCAGATGGCTTTCGACGATCGTGGCTTCGTCGCCATCGTGGAAGTGGGCAGGAAATGTGCCCACGCGCGGATGGTGTGGCGCATTGTCCCACCGATACAGCCGGCCGCGTTGCCGACGTTGTTCCCAATGATAGGCATAATCTCCATCCGTCGAGAGCCAAATGTCGAGAAACGATCCATCAGTCAACGTCAATCGCAATTTATTGGGGCTGGCGGGCGTCCCCCCGACAAAGGTTGTGCCAGTGACAATATCCTTGAACTCGTCCAGCGCGAGGCGTGCGAGAGCCCGGTAGGTGACCAGCATGGTCTATCCCTTCTCTGCCATCTGACGCAGGCGAGCAATGTAGGCCTCTTTATTCTTCCAGACAATGTAATCTTCCCACGCCGGATGTCCGGCAACCTGTCCATCCTGAATCGCCTGGTGCAGGGATTCTTTGGAGAGCGCATCGTATCGCTCGCGGATCTGGGCGATTTCCCACTCTGCCAGCCGTATCTCTTTTTCGATGAACGCCAATAACCCCTTACGGATGAGTTCATATTCAGGCATGTCCAACATGCTGCTCAATTCGAGAGTCAACGTTTGTGCATCCATTCCGATACCTCCTGAATTCTTCTCTGCCTCGCAGGCCAAGTCGCTTCTGAAACTGGCATGATCCCCTCCATATCTCACGTCACTTTCCTGCCCATGATAGCACAGTTTGTACAGGGTGTCAATCCTGTGTTTTGCTAGCTCCTTCGCTGGGTCAGATTCATCCCTCTTCCACCAGCGGCCGCACCTCCACCACCTCTCCTCCCTTCAGATAAATCCGCGTCACCCAGGGCAGGATGCCGGTGACGACCTCATAATTGATCGTACCGGCCAAGGCTGCTACCTCCTCGGCGCTGATCGGCCCCCGCGATGATCAGAATCCCCGCGACGAAGAGGGACACAGCCCTCAGGGCTTGCGGTATACATCCTGGTATGCACCAATGACCCGGTGCACACAGACACGCTCGCTGGCCTCTGGATGTTCCTCAAAGTGGAATGTCCAGCGGTACTTTTGGCTGACACGCCCTGACCAAACACCCGGATACCCCTCTATACGCTCAATCGCCTATGCCACAATATACCGATGTACACAAGAGTGGACCAAAGGCAAAGCCGACCTGTGATCAGGTCGGCTTTGATCTCTCATAGCGAGGGAGCATTAAGCTGCGCTAGAAATCATCCGGCAGATTTCTGCCAAGATATTGGCTGAGCACAATATACATCAGGTCTTTTCCACTGTTCAAGCCCATACGCTTGGCCAGGTAATCGAAGCCATCCACCATCAACTGGTGAAGATTCATCGTGACAGAGACTCGCTTCTTCAGACGCTCGTCCACTTCCGCTTCCTCGTGGGGCAGAGAATCTAGCCATGCTTGTCCCTCTTCTGCATCGGCAAAATGAGGCAGCTCAAAGTCAAAATCATCTGGTTTCTCTTCCATAGTTTGTGCCCAACGGTGGCGACTTGCCCTGGGTCTGCATATCCGCCAGATAGCGATGAAGCCTTCTCCAACTCTCTCGCGGCCGCCTTGTGAACTATCCCGCTCTTTAAGCCCTCACAGCTTTTGCCGCGTGTGGCGGATATAGGCAATCTCCACACGCTGAGAGGTGACGACCTCATAGATGACGCGGTAATTCCCCACAATCAACTGGCGATACCCTTCCCAGGCGAAGAACATCTTGCTACCCATCTCTGGAAACTCGGAGAGCAGCCCAACTTTCTCCAGGATACGTTCAGCCTCTCGATAGGGCACATTTTCCAGGTCCTGGAACGCAGGCGGCAACTAGATGATTTTGGCTCTCATACCGCCCCTCTGGCCTGGCGGGCGCGGAACGCGGCGACCACGATCTCGTGATCCACACCCTCACCTCGGGCCGTGGCCTCTTTGGCTGCTTGCAGCTTTTTCCAAGCTTCAGGGTCGCTCATCTCCTCTAGAGTAGCTAAAAGTCCCTGATAGGTCTCGTAATCCACCAGCAGAGCCGCCGCCCGGCCCAGTTGCGTGATGACAATGGGTTCTTTGGTCTTCTTCACTTGATCAATGTATTTATCGGCCGTGGCTTTTAAATCTGAAACCGGTATGATCCTTTCCATATCTCACCTCACTTCCCCATCCATGATAGCACAGTCTGAACAGGTTGTCAATCCTGTGTCTTTTGCCACTCATTCGCAGGGTCAGGTTCATCCCTCCTCCACCAGCGGCCGCACTTCTACCACCTTTCCTCCCTTCAGATAGACCCGTGTCACCCGGGGCAGGATGCTGGTGACGACCTCGTAGTTGATCGTGCCGGCCAGGGCTGCTACCTCCTCGGCACTGATCTCTTCTTCCCCCTGGCGGCCAAAGACCACCACCTCGTCGTCTTGCCGCACCCCCTCGATATTTGTCACGTCTACCACGAACTGATCCATGCACACTCGTCCCACAATGGGGGCGCGCTTCCCGCCGATCAGGACCGAGCCCTTGTTGGAGAGGATACGATGGTAGCCATCCCCGTAGCCCACGGGCACCAGGGCCACGGGGGTAGGCCGGGTGGTGGTGTAAGTGCAACCGTAGCTGATGCTGGACCCAGGCGGCAGGGTGCGCACCCGCGCCACGCGGCTCTTGAGGGCCATGGCCGGCTTCAAGGGGATAGCTGGCTCCACCTCGTCGGAGGGGCGCAGGCCATAGAGGGCGATGCCGCAGCGCACCATGTCCAGGTGCATCTCCGGCAGGTCCAGGTCGGTGGCACTGTTGGCCACGTGCTTGAGGGGAATGGTAAAACCAGCGTCCTCCAGTTGCTCGACCACCCGCTGGTAAAGGCCAAACTGGCGGCGGGTGTAGGTCTTGTCGGCCAAGTCGGCCACGGCGAAATGGGTGAAAAGGCCCTCCAGCTTCAATCCTGGCAGTTCCGCTATGCGCCTGACGAAAGCAACTACCTCATCGGGCAAAAGCCCAAAGCGGCCCATGCCTGTGTCCACCTTGACGTGGATAAGGGTGACCTTGCCCTGTTGCACCGACATGGCCGAGAGGGCCAAAGCCCCTTCCACGGTGGTGACGGTCGGTGTCAGGTCCGAGCGGACGATGGTCTCCGCCTCGCTAGGAAGGCTGTAGCCCAGGATGAGGACAGGGGCGGTGATGCCTGCCTGGCGAAGCTCCACCCCTTCCAGGGCGCGGTTGACGGCCAGGCGGCTGGCTCCGTTCTCCAGAGCCGTCTTGGCCACCGGCACCGCGCCGTGGCCGTAAGCGTTGGCCTTGACCACGGCCATCAGTTCTGTCTCTTTGCCCGCGCGCTCCTTTAGTCCGCGGGCGTTGTGGGCGATGGCATCCAGGTCAACCTCCGCCCAGGTCAAATGACTCTGGTTTTTCATTTGTCTATTCCCCTTTCAGGGCTTGCACGGACATGACAGTCAATACGATTCGCCTGCTACCCCAATTGCGCAGTTTCAGTAGATCATGAATTGCTCCCGCGGGACCACAGTCCAGTGGCCTAAACGCGGACTGTGGTCCGCTTTGAGCCCTAAATCGTGACCTACTGAGTTTTAGGTAGCAAGCCCAATCGCGTTGAATGTTGCCTGAACAGGAAAAGAGGCCGATTCCGTCAATCGGCCTCCAAATTCCCATCGCTTCTTCTAAAGGCTCCTGAGCTTTTCTGTGATCTTGGGCACCACCTCGTACAGGTCCCCCACGATCCCATAGTCGGACATGGCAAAGATGGGCGCGTTCTCGTCTTTGTTGATGGCTACCGTGATCCTGGCTCCCCTGATGCCCACCGTGTATTGAATCTGCCCCGAGATGCCCACAGAGACGCAAAGGCGAGGGCTGACTTTCTTGCCCGACAGCCCCACCAGCCGCTCTTCGGAGAGCCATTCCCAATCGGTGCACAAGGACTTTGTGCAGCCTAGCTCCGCACCGAAAGCCTGTGTCAATTCCTCAACGGTCCCCAGGTCCTCTTTCTTCTCCAGACCTCTCCCGATGCAGACGACGGTCTCTGCTTCCTCCAGATTGACGGTCTCGCCTGCCTTCTCTCGCCTCTCGACGACACGGGCCCGAGGCTCTTTCAAATCCAAGGCGGCATCCACGACCTCTCCCTGCTTCGCCTCCTTGGCACCCAGTTCAAAGGTCTTGGGCATCACGGCGATCACCTTCTGCGCGGTTTTTATGGCTCCCGAGGAGACCGTGTTGCCTCCCAGAGCGTATCGGTCCGCCACCAACTGCCCGTCCTCCACTCTGACGTCGTTGGCGTCGGTGACACAGCCGGCACCTAGCTTCTGAGCTACCCTGGGGGCCAGTTCCTTCCCTCGCTTGGTGGAGCTCATGAGCAAGACCTCAGCGCTGTTCTTCTGGGCAATCTGATACAGAGCCTCGGCATAGGCTTCGGCCGTGAAATCGGCCAGGGCCGCATCTTCACTCACGTAGACTTTGTCTGCGCCATAGGCGAAATACTCGTCCGCTTTCCCAGCGGCGTCCTTGCCCAAGAGGGCGGCAGCCAGGTTCATCCCCAGCGCCTCTTTGAACTCTTTGCCCTTGGAGACGAGCTCAAAGGCGACATCATCTTTTTCGCAAAATACAAGAATCTCTGCCATGATTACCTCCCTAAGACTC
>SOHZ01000603.1 GCA_004377365.1 Anaerolineales bacterium
AAAGCCTCGACTCCAAAGGACCCGGATAGGAATTTCATGGGTGCGAAATGTAGGTTCCGTAAAAGTCTACACCACTCACACCCTTTTGTCAAATAGGTTGTAGGACAAGTTGCCAACTTGTCGCAGAGGCAATTTGCCAAATTGCCCTACAAAAGGATGTTGAAGAGATACCCCAGTCCCACTGCTCCGATCAGCACGAAAGCTATGTAGAGGACCAGGGCCCGTCGGCTCAAAACCGTAGCCAGGGCGGCCAGGGCGGTGACGCGGGTGGCTGGCCCGGCCAGGAAGAAAGCCAAGGCTGCCCCCTTGCTCATGCCCTCATTCAGCAAGACCTTGATCCATGGAATAGCTCCGCCGCCACAGGCGTAGAAAGGCACCCCCAGGGAACCGGCGATGAGCACCGAATACCAGTGCTCCGCGCCCAGGAGCTTGACGACCCAGGCCGATGGCACAAAGACCTCGATGGACGCCGCGATGATAATCCCTAGCACGAAGTATAGGCCCACCGACTCGGTCAGGCTCACCACCTGGGAAAGTAATCTCGACCAGGAGGAGGTACTGTCTGTTACTGCAATCTCACATTCATTCGACGCGGGGTTGGCAACGAGGGTACGCTGGTTGAGCAGGGTCAGGGGTTTCCAACGGCTGGCTATGATGCCGGTGGTCAAGCTCAGGATGACCACGCTCAGGAGCTGGGCCAGGGCCATCTCCAGGCCCAGGCCACCCAGCATGAGGACGAACAATTGGGGGTTCATTACAGATGAGGCCACCAGAAAGGTGAGGAGAGGAGCGGGCGGCACCCCGTGCCGGAGCAATTGGACCAGAACGGGCACCGTGCCGTAGGTGCAGAGAGGAGAAGTGGCTCCCACCAGGGCGGCCAGAGCGATGTTGGTCCTCTTTCCGCTGAAGAGCCGTTGTAATTTAACGTTATAGGAATTCTCTCCCGGAGTAGCGAACCCTTCGACTGTCCCTTCGACCTTGCTCAGGGCAGGGCTCAGGACAGGACTTGTTTCGCGTTCGGCTAGCGTAGAACAAGGCTCCGGTGAGCTTAGTCGAACCGTTCTGCTACTCCACCAGCGGACTAGGTAAGGGACAGCCTGATCCAGCCAGGCAGCCAGGAGGATGCCCACGGCCAAATAGTACCACAGTTGGCCGATGAGCCTCCAACTGCTGAGCATAACAGCCACCACTTTGGAAGGAAAATCGGCGGGCATGGATTTACCAACTGTAATTCTTAAAGATGAGGACCAGGATGAGTTTATAGAGTTCTGCCATGTAGGTGAGTTTCACGTCCACTGTCTGGGGGTTGCCCCACGCGGTCGTTTGAGTCGTGCTAATGACAACCTGGGCATTGTAGGTGCCATAGGTGACGGTCTTGCTTGCTGAAAGTGAGATGCTACCGGGTGAGGTTGTGGTTGCTGTGCCAGCAAGGGGAATGGCGGTTAACCAGGTCGCGGTGGAAGGCGAGATGACGGCTGTCCAGGTGATGGGGGCACATCCAGTGTTGAGCACGCTCACGGTCTGGGACGAGGGTATGGGGTCTGTGGTATCGTCGGCTAGAAAGGCAACACTCTGCGGGCTGGCTCCCAGGTTGGGTGCACAGAAGAGAGCAGCGTGGGCGTCAATCCGCCCGTGGCCGTAGTACTGATCCCAGCCGGTCTCTCCCAGATCTACGGCTGTCGTCTCAATACGGCCTTCGACCTGATCATTGGTGTAGCCGGGGTACTCGGACCAAATCAGCGCAGCCAGGCCCGCCACGTGGGGAGCAGCCATTGACGTCCCGGTGCAAAGACCGTAACCATCGCCGTCGTCGTCATGACAGCTAGGCGACAGATAAGCGTGTGGAAGATGCGTTGAGTAGATACCTACCCCTGGGGCGGCTACGTCCACCTCGGAACCATAGTTGGAAAACCAGGCCTGTACATCGTTGCTATCGGTGGCGGCTACGGCAAAGGCCTCCGCGTATTTAGCCGGATACAGTACCGAATCGTTGTCGTTCCCCGTGGCAGCCACAACCACGCAGCCTGCGTTGTGCGCATAGATCACCGCGTTGTGCAAGGTCTGGGAATAATCACCCCCGCCCAGGCTCAGGTTGATGATTTTGGCCCCGTGATCGGCGGCATAGGTCACGGCACTGGCCACATTGTCATAGTGCCCGTAGCCCCCTGCATCCAGCACTTTGAGGGCCATGAGGCGCGCTCCCCAGGAGACCCCAGCTACACCAATGCCATTGTTTGTCTGGGCGGCAGCGATGCCAGCCACGTGGGTGCCGTGGCCAAAGTCATCATCTGGAACCCAGTCTCCGTTGACGTAGTCATAGCCCACGATGATCTTGCCGCTCAAATCAGGGTGGTCCAAGTCAATGCCCGAGTCAACGATGGCTATGATGATATCGCTGCTGCCGGTGGTGACGTCCCAGGCCTCAGGCGCGCCGATCATGTCTAAGCCCCACTGGGATGGGAAATAGAGATCGTTGGGGTCCAGGACAGCGCGGATGATATAGTTCGGCTCGGCGTATTCCACCAGCGGGTGCTGCTGCAAAGACGCAATGATAGCCAGTTCCTGCCCCGCGGGTACGCTCAGGCGCTGGACACCCAGGGCTGGCACCTGGCCTACAGCGCGTGCATGCTGGGCCGAAAGGGCCGCTTGCACGCTGACCCGGGGGGCATCCTTCTTGAACTTGACCAATACTTCGCCAGGCACAAACTCGCCACTACCGGATGGCGAACTGGCCGGAGGCTTTGTTTGCTCTGGTTCGTCGCCCAGCCAGGCAGCAGAGGCGATCTGAAAGCCCAGCCCCAAAGTGGCGATCAAAAGAAACCCGAGTGTGTTTCTGACGAGATTTGAGGGTGACATCATGGTACAATATATACCGCGTAGGGTGGTGAAAAGATATGGACTGTGCTACCTCATCGTTCCTGGGAAGCAGTAGAAACTGGGAGATCAGGGCGTGGTGAACTCGACGACTAACCCATTGTAGAGGGGATTGCCACTGCCGTTGCACCAGTACTGTTGGGTAACAGTACTATTGATGTTCTCCACCCCCACGGTGGCCGATGAGGCGCTGGACAACGATTGATACTGAAGCAAGACGGTGTTGTCTTTCTTTAGGACGATCTCAAAAGTCTCACGATTTGAACTGCTGTAGTGCGAGACCTCGTGCCATTCTATGACGAAAGTCTCGCTATCCACTTGCTTGGCATATATGGTTCCACCACCCCCGCCATCGGCAGGCTGCAGATCATCCCAAAGGGCGTAGATGGCGTTATTGGGCGCATTGGTGTCGGGCAGGCAGTCGTTAGTCCAGTTTGTGTAACCGTTAGCGAAACTGACGAATCCGTTGGAGGAGACCCAAAGTTCGTCGTAAGTCGTGCCGTAGAAGCGGAAGTCAAAGGGCAGGGCTAGCTTTTGTACATCGTCATCGCCCAGCGAAAGGATGGTGCCATCAGCAGTGATGTCAATCCAGCTTCCAGAGTTCATCGTGACCAAAGGCAAGTAGGTCCTTTCAAGAGAAGAGGCGTAGGCCAGGGTCACGTTAACGTCCCAGGGGCTATTCTGGATGTACGGATTGGAGCTGGTAACGAGGATCGCGGCCGAGTGGGTGCCCTGACCGGCCACATCCCTATCAACGCTGACAGTGAGTTCTCCTGGCGAGGGGAAAGAGGCATCGCCTGAGGTGAGAGGGCCAATGGAAAGCCAGGTGACATCCGGGTTTTCGACGGCGCTCCATTGCAGAGTACTGTACATGGCTCCGTTACCGATGCGCAAGGTCTGGGAGGATGGGTCGGTAACCGGGTCGGCCAGGAAGCTCATTGAACGTGAGATGGCCAACGAGGGAACCGTGGCTTCCAGGGCCCGGCGGGCGTTGATACGGCCAAAGCCATAGTAGTTATCACGGCCAGCCGCGCCCAGGTCGTCGGCCGTCTGCTTGATGATGCTCTCTACCTGGGTATTGTTTAGACCAGGGCTCAGCGACCAGATCAGCGCTGCCAGCCCGGCCGCGTGAGGGCTGGCCTGTGAAGTCCCGCTCATCCACTCATACGTCGAGCCAGCCCACCAATAGGTGCTGCGGATGCTCACGCCTGGTGCGCTCACATCAACCTCCGGGCCGTAATTGGAGAACGAAGCTCTTTGGTCATTGCTATCGGTGGCGGCTACAGCGATTACCTGGGGATACCTGGCCGGGTAACTTACCGAGGAGTTGTTATTGCCCGTGGCGGCCACAATCACGCACCCCAGGTCGTGGGCATACTCGACCGCGTTCTTCAGCAGCGAGGAGGAGGCTGACCCGCCGAGGCTCAAGTTGATGATGTCGGCTCCATTGTTGGCCGCGTAGATGATCCCATTGGCTACGTCTTCGTACCCTCCACTTCCGTAGTCATTCAACACTTTGACCGGCATGATCTTAGCGCCCCAGGAGAGCCCGGCCACACCAGTGCCGTTGTTTGTTTTGGCGGCGGCGATACCAGCCACGTGAGTGCCATGGCCGTAGTCATCTTGAGGGTCGTCGTCACCGTTGATGAAATCGTAGCCGCTCACCAGCTTGCTGTCCAGATCAGGATGCAGGAGGTCAACCCCAGTGTCCACGATGGCGATGGTCACATTGCTGCTTCCCGTAGTGATGTCCCAGGCGGCGGGAGTCTCTATCTTGGTCATCCCCCACTGCGAGCTCCAATAGGGGTCGTAGGGGATTCTGAAAACGTGAGCGATGTAGTTAGGCTCGGCGTATTCCACGTAAGGACTGCTTTTGAAGGCCCTTATGACCTGGGCCAGATCAGCTTTCTCGTCAACTTTCAACTTGTAGATTCGGTTCAAGCCCTTTCGTACCAAAGTGGCTCTAGCCTTGGGTTCAACCGGCAGCGCCTTTACCATCATGTCCATGTCGGTAACTCTGTGACGTGCACTGAGAACATTCAGGAAAGGCAGGTCTGTAGCCAGCCGCCCTTGATCATCGGTGCCAAGAGCCTGGGGGCGGACTCCCACCTTGAACTTGACGATAATTTCGCCGGGCACGAACTCTGTTTGTGGTGATGATGGTTTTGGCGGGTCAGCGGCATGGGCTATGACTGAACCCAGCAGCCAAAGGTTTATCAATAAAACAAGTATCGCGCACTTGGCAATTCGGATCATACTCACCTCAGCAAAAACCCGCCGAAGAGCAGTCGTCGGCGGCCTTGTTCTTCATTCGTATAAATTATACCCCACTATGCCCACTAATGCAATTAGCACTTGCTGAGGGGCCGGGCGATTTTATGGACCAAAGCGTGTAGGGGAAGTTAGGGCTTTGAGCACTCGCAGCGCGTTCAGGGTGATCCATTTGGAAGGTTGTCCCTTCTGCCCGAACCTGGCCCATGTTTTAGCGGGGCTATACTCCAAGGGCCATCGTCCCTCTTCGTCCTGCTTACTCAGCATGAACTCGATGGCTCCAGCCAGGCGTGGGTTCCGACCGTGTCCGAACCTGGTCAAGACCGACAGTGTTTCCAGAATGTTGCTGACGTAGGTCAAGGGAAAGCCAAACCGAAACCAGAGTGGGCTGACGCCAGCGTGGCCACTGGGATAGTCAGCCTTGACCAGATCGTAGCTCAGGAGGAACTCTACCCCTCGCTCGATAGCCCTCTGGATGGCCGGTGGACGCGCTCCTTCCGGCAGGGCAGCGAAGGCTGAAAGGGCCTTGACCGCACCCCAGGCGCAGGGCAACCGTCCATTGTAGTGGCAGCAAAAGCCCCCGTCCCCATGGACTCGCGCCGCCAGCCAATCCAGGCCTAGCTGCCCACGAGGGTCATCACCACAACCAAACCACAGCAACGACCGCAGCAGGTTGCCGTTGAGGCAGATGATCGCTCCGCTCTTCCCTTTGTTGGCGATGAAGGCACCGTCAGGGCGCTGAGCGTGCTCAAAGATGTGTTCGCAAGCCTTCTCGATCTGCGCTGTGCGCGTAGCTCCCAGATCGGCCAGGAATATGACCTGCCAGACGGTAGCCCGGTACTTGGGGCTGTAGCCGATGCCCGGTTTGATCCAATGGCCGTCGGGGTATTGGGCGTCCAGTATCTTCTGTACCGGCTCAGAAGTCATGATCGCCGCTTTCGCCTGGCGGACCTCAGCGTCAGATTGAGGGCGCTCCAAAAGGTCGGTCAAGGTGAAATAGCGGACTGAGGGATTGTCCAGCTCCAGGAGCCAGGGAGTGGGGTCCGCTTTCAGAAGGCTCGTCTTTGTCATCACCATTGTACTCCTGTGGGACCAATTTCCTATTGTCAGACCCTATCCAACGTGCTATAATTAAAATGAAGATACAGAATTTAATGAACCCCAGCTCTGAAAGGCGTACCGTATCATCCCAGCCTCTCATCAATCAGTGCCAACCTTCGAGTGTTGTTTCAGGGCGTCGGGTTGGCACTTTTGTTTGGCTTCCACGAAATAAATGACCTCGCGACACGGGGGTGCCCGGTGAAAACAAAATCTGTCTTGCTTTTATCTACTCTGGCTACTGCGGCCCTGTTGTTAATAGCGGCCTTCGCCATCCTGTCCACAGTGGTCGAGTTCACCAACCCACCCGTTGCTGTGGGAGCCTGCGAGGATGCCTACGAGCCAGACAACGACTACACCACAGCGACGACGGTCACTGTTCCCAGCTTCACTTCTCACAACTTTGACAATGCCGATGATAAGGATTGGGTAGTATTCTCTGGCACTGTTGGGATCACTTACACCATCAAGACGATGAATTTGGCTATATCAGGGACTCAACAGGTTGATACCAAGCTGTTCTTCTACTGGTGGGATGGTTCTGGCCTGGTTCAGTTAGACTTCGATGCCGACGGCGGCGATGAAAAATATGCTTCCAAGATCGTATGGCCTATCACTACACCTGGCTGGTACTACGTCAATGTGGGTCATGTCGAGAGCGGAGAGAGCTTTGCGGGTTGCGGCGCGACCTATAATCTGTCTATTATCCGCACCGGCGTGCCCTGCACGACGACCCTGGTGATCGAACCCGATACCTTGCTGATAGACAACACAGCGACCATGACGGCCACCGTGGTGGATTGCAGCAGCAGTCCCCTGGCCGGCCAGGTGATCACCTTCAGCACGACGTCGGATCTGGGCAGCGGCGGCATCAGCCCCGTCACTGCCACCACCGACGCCAGTGGCCAGGCTGTCTCTTACATCAGCTCTACTATCACCGGCATCAAACTGGTCACGGCCACTGCACCCAACCTGGTGGCCGGCACCGATACCGTCACCTTCACCGTACCCATCGGCTGCGAGGATATCTACGAGCCGGATGACAGCCGGGCCGAGGCCACCACAGTTACCCCACCCGGTACCACCCGTCACAACTTCCACGACGAAGGGGACACGGACTGGGTCAGGTTCTGGGGTTACGAGGGCATCACCTACACTATCGAAACGAGGAACTTGGCTGAGTCAGGGATTCAACGGGTTGACACCAAGCTGGTCTTCTACCGGTTGGATGGTTCCGACCTGGTTTGGTTAGATGACGATGATGACGGCGGTGATGAACAATGGGCTTCCAAGATCGTATGGCCTATCACCACAACTGGTTGGTACTACGTCAATGTGGGTCGCTTCACTGGCTCAAGGAGCCTTTGGGGCTGCGATGCCTATTACGATCTGCGCATCTCTGGTCCACCGGCTTACGTCTACCTGCCCATCATCCTCAAGAACTACCCGCCTCTGCCCCCAACCCCGGAGCCGCCTCCTCCGCCGGGCCCTTGTTACCCACTGGTGGAGACCTCCATCACCGTAGGCAACGATCCCAGAGGGGTGGCCTACAACGACGTCGACAATCTGATCTACGTGGCCAACTATGGTGACGGCACGGTATCAGTCATCAACGGGGTGACCTATAGTGTGACCGAGGTCATCACCGGTGTGGTCGGGGCCAATGGCGTAGCCTATGACGGCACTCACAACCTGGTCTATGTAACCATGCATGACTCTGCCCAGTTGGCCGTAATTGACGCTAGCACCAACACCGTCTCAGAGACCGTCAGCGTGGGCAACGGGCCCAACGGCGTAGCCTACAACCACAACCCCACAGCCGACAAGATCTACGTGGCCAACTATGACGACGACACTGTCACCATCCTTGACGGCGGCACCCGTGCTCTGATCACCACCGTCACTGTGCCAGATGGGACGGAGCCAGCTCACATTGCCGCCAATCCTCTGACCAACAAGGTCTATGTGACTTATCACGGCAGCGGCAAGGTGGGCGTCATTGACGGGGACACCAATGCCATCAGCATGATTGACATCTACAGCGCCGGGCCTTATGGCATCACCGTTGACACTGTGCGCAACCTGATCTATGTGGTCAGCATCACCGTACCCGACGGCGACGCGCCCAACCTGGTGACCATTGACGGGGCCGATGACCAGGTCCAGCCCGGTGATTGGGGCCATGTGGCCATCAAGCAATGGGATGGGTCTCTGGTGCCTCTGCGGGTCATAGCCATCCATCCAGGATTAGGCCCTATCGCTGGCGGTGGTCATCTTTACATCACTTCATCCAGTGGTGACAGGGCAGGTGACGACAGCTATGGCACCGATCAACTGCTGATGAGCCGCAAGGGCTGGCCAGAGCGCTTCAACAGGCCGAACCCGCTAGACGTGGGGCGCAGGCCCGAAGAGGGTGTGGCCGTGGACCTCGACGGCAACCGTGTCTTCGTCACTGCGCGGGATGACAACCGGCTGACCGTCATCCGGGACACCGATGACCACAGCCAACTCTGCGCTGAGACCTTTGCCCTTGGCGGCTACGTTATCGAGCCCGTGCCCTGATGTCTCCTGCGCTGACATAGACGGCGACTGTCGCTAACGTAAAAGGTATCGCTCAAGCCCCTCTCGCTTTCTCCTTTCGCAAAAAGCCACCGGGTATCAAGCCCGGTGGCTTCTGCTTATCCAAAGCGGCCGGTGATATAGTCCTCGGTACGCTTATCTCGCGGCCAGGTGAAAAGCTCTTCCCCTGGTGCGTGTTCAACCAGTTCGCCCATGAGCAGGAAGGCAGCCGTATCGGCTACGCGGGCAGCCTGCTGGATGCTGTGAGGGACCATGACGATAGTGTAGTCCCTTTTCAACGCTTGCAGCGACCCTTCAACCTTGGCCGTAGAGATGGGATCGAGGCCCGAGGTGGGGTTGTCCAGCAGGATGACCTCTGGCTCCAAAGCCAGGACGCGGGCCAGGCAGAGGCGCTGTTGCTGGCCGCCGGAGAGGGCACTGGCCGACTCATCGAGCCGGTCCATGACTTCGTCCCAAAGGGCAGCCGCCCGCAGTGACCTCTCCACCATCTCTGCCAGGCGATGCTGGTCCCGTACCCCGCTCAGGCGTGGGCCATAGGTGATGTTCTCGCGGATGGTGGCTGGCAGAGGGATGGGCAGGGCAAAGACCATACCCACCTGCCGCCGCAGCTCGACCACGTTGACCCCTGGGGCGTAGATGTCCTGGCCGTCCAGCAGGATCTGGCCGGTCATCGTGGTGCCTTCGATCAAATCGTTAAGGCGGTTGAGGAGCCGCAGCAGGGTAGACGTGCCGCTCTGCGCAGGGCCGAAGAGGACGGTGATCTCGTTGGACTGGATGTCCAGGTTGATGTCGGTTAAAGCTGAGAGGTCAGTACCATTGTACGAGAAAGTCAAATTCTGTATGGAGATCTTGGGTTGGGAAGACATCGGGTTCTCCGGGACTACCATTGCCTTCTGCGCCGGAAGCGGCTGCGGATGAGGGTGGCTACCACATTCATGGACAGGACCAGGATCAACAGCACCAGGGCCGTGCCGTACTGAACGTTAATGGGCATGCCTGGCACCTGAGTGGAGATGACGTAGAGGTGATAGGGCAGGGCCATGGTCTGGTCGAAGGGCGAGTGGGGCAGGCGCGGCAGGTAGAAAGCGGCCACGGTGAAAAGGATAGGGGCTGTCTCCCCGGCCGCTCGCTCCAGCCCCAAAAGGACGCCGGTCAGGATGCCCGGCAGGGCCTGGGGCAACACCTGATGGCGGATAGTCTGCCACCGGGTGCCGCCCAGAGAAATGCTGACCACGCGGAAGGACTGGGGCACAGCCAGGATGGCTTCCTCGGCTGTGCTGATAACTACCGGCAAAGTCATCAGACCCAGGGTCAGTGAACCAGCAATGAGGGAAGTGCCCAGGCGCAGAAAGAGGACAAAGAGCCCCAGGCCGAAGAGGCCGTAGACCACTGAGGGAATACCGGCCAGATTGATGATGGCCAGGCGGATGAGGCGGGTCAGCCAGGTATCGCGGGCATACTCAGCCAGGTAAATGGCTGCCCCGATGGCCAGCGGGATGGAGGCGATGGCCGTGCCCAGGGTCAGCACCACCGTGCCCACGATGGCCGGCAGTATCCCCCCCTTGCGCATCCCGCTGCGGGGCATGGCCGTTAGAAATTCCCAGTTGATGGCCCCTATGCCCTGGGCGATGATGTAGATGATGACCAGGACGATGGGCACCACCACGACCACCGTCGCTGCGGTCAGCAAAGCAAAAGCGATTTTCTGTGAGGTTTGTCGAGACATGGATCGAGCTCTCCTCATTTAAGATTATATCACATTCTCAGAGCAATTGCCATTTCTAGCGTAACTTTTGCGCAATCAGAGGCCAAATCGTTGTTTGGTGGTGAGAATTGACAAGATTGGCTGAGGCACGGCTCGATCCGAGGATCATCCCCCTGTGGGAGGAAAAGTTCGATGAGGTTAGAGGGGTAGTTGTATTGGAGTTGGCCGGTTCACTGGGCGAACTTGAGCCGGAACACGTCCATCACCTGGCGGCTGATCAGGCCCGTTTCCTCGTCAAAGCGTTCCCAAGTTCTCGTTGCCGATCAGGGCGCTCAGGGCTTTCAGTTTCCTTTCACGTAGGTTGGTCCCTACTGATTCTGGCTCTCATCGAGTAACTGGTGTATCTGAGCCAGCCACTCGGCAATCCCGATCTCCTGAGGGCAAAGCTCTTCACATTGCGCACACTGGGTGCATGCATCCGCTCTTTCCTCCTCCTTGAGCCAGTTGTAGAAGACCCGCGCCCTGTTGTGGTCGTTGTACATGATCGCTCCGTTGTAGATTTCCAGCACGCGAGGGATGTTGACGCCGTTGGGGCAGGGCAGGCAGTATTTGCATTGGGTGCAAGGGACAGGGCACAGCTCCCGATACTTGTCCCGCACGCGGGCAATCAAGGCCAGCTCATCAGCCGTCAAGGTAGCGGGGCCGGATTGGCTGGCGCTGGCGACGTTCTGCGCAACCTGCTCCAGGGTGCTCATGCCGCTGAGCACGAGGGAGACCTCGGGGTGGTTCCACACCCATTGCAAGGCCCAATCGGCCGGGGTGCGCTTGCGGGCGGCGGTGTCCCATAGCTCCATGATGGCCCGTGGTAGGTTGCGGGCCAGTTGGCCGCCTCGGATCGGCTCCATTACCACCACAGCCAGTCCTTTATCGGCTGCGTATTTCAACCCCCTGGTACCGGCCTGATGTTCTTCGTCCATATAGTTGTATTGGATCTGGCAAAAGGTCCACCGGTCGTAGGCGTCCACGATTTCCTGAAAGACCTCGTATTGGTCGTGGAAGGAAAAGCCCAGGTAGCCGATGCGGCCGTCAGCCATTGCCTTCTCGGCCCAGTCGAGCACATTCAGGTCGTGCAGTTTAGTCCAATGTTCCTCGTTTAGGCTGTGCAACAGGTAAAAGTCAATGGTCTCCGTTTGCAGCCGCTCGAGCTGTTCATTCAGATACCGGTTCAAATCCTTAGGCGCTTTGACTAGCCAGGAGGGCAACTTGGTGGCCAGCTTGACCCGCTCTCGGTAGCCGCCCTGAAGCGCCCGTCCCAGGAACGCTTCACTGTGCCCGCGATGGTAGGAGTAGGCATTGTCCACATAATTGACGCCGTGGTCAATGGCGTAATGTAGCATCCGGGTCGCTTCCAGTTCGCTTATTTTGCCAGGGTCGTCGTCAATAACCGGCAAGCGCATAGCGCCAAAACCCAACGCCGAGGGTTTCCAGTCCAGTTCACCAAAAGTCCGGTATTGCATGGGTGATTCTTCCGTGTTCAGGCCCATCTCACAAGCGCTTCACGATCTCGCGCTCGTACTCTGGAAAGTAGCGGCTGATGACTGTAAGATCGAAGGAGCCCAGGATGGATTCCTTGGGTTCACGTTCCAGGAGGAATCGAAAGGACTCGGTTACCAGGGCTTCTGGGCTTGTCTTACCGCCAGCCAGCCGCTCATAGTCGGTTTTCCAGAGGGTCACCCGGTGATGGGTCTCTCCCCCTCTTTCTCTCACGGTGACCTGGAACTCGTAACGGTCACCGTGGTCCGATTTCTTGACTTCAATGGTTGCCATAGTTTACATAACCCTCCTCTCTCCGTGAAGTGTGTAGCCCCTTCGCGGGCTTTTTGTTTCACAACGTCATGGCACGCGCCGTCATGCCCGCGTCCCCTCAGGGCCAATACCTTTCAAATAAGACTTTGGAAGTCTTGAGACGGGTCTTCCGAAACGAAATTGGCCTGAAATCAGCTCAAACTTTGGCAGTTCAAGGCACTTCCGAGACTTCCGAAGTCTGAACGCCGCTTGTTTGAAAAGTATTGCCTTTAGGGCTCAATTTCGGCGACCGACTCCACAATGTGTGTAGGTTGGTAGGGATAACGAGCCACGTCTTCGCGATGGGTGACGCCGGTTAGCACAAGGATGGTCTCCATTCCACTCTCGACGCCAGCGACGATGTCGGTGTCCATCCGATCGCCGATCATCACCGTGTTTTCGGAATGGACATCCAGATAGTTGAGGGCACTGCGCATCATCCAGGGGTTGGGTTTGCCGACGAAGAAGGGGCTTACGCCGCTGGCCGTTTCGATGAGGGCCGCCATCGCGCCGCAGGCGGGTACCAACCCACTCTCCGACGGTCCAGATGGGTCGGGGTTGGTGGCGATAAAGCGCGCGCCATCGGCTACCAGCCGGATGGCTTTGGTGATGAGCGCCAGGTTGTAGCTATAGGTCTCGCCCAGCACCACGTAATCGGGGTCGCGGTCGGTGATGATGTAGCCGACGCTATGGATGGCGTCGGTCAGCCCGCTCTCACCGATCACAAAGGCTGTGCCGTTGGGTTTCTGCGATTGCAGGAAGTAGGCCGTAGCCATGGCCGAGGTGAAAATGCGCTCAGCGGGGATGTCGAGACCGACCGCTTGCAGCCGGTGCGCCAGATCGCGCGGCGTATGCATAGAGTTATTGGTCAGCACCAGGTATTCCAAACCACGGGCTTTGAGCTGTTCGATGAACCGGTCTGCTCCGGGGATGATGGTGCGCCCACTGATGAGCACTCCGTCCATGTCAATCAGATAGCTTTTCGGTGATTCCGTGGTCATTCTGTGAACCTTTCTCGTGGTTTTGAATCCTCTCAACGGGCGTCATATGTCACCGCAGTTCGCGTGCACGTTTTGAAACACGAAGGGCGCGAAAGGACGCGAAACGCACGAAAGCCTTTCGTGTGTTTCGTCCCCTTCGTGGGTTTCGTGGTTCAAGCGCTCTCCGCTCACAACTCCCCGTCCTCTCAGCCATAGTGCGGAGGGGCTTTCCCCCGGCTATCACCACTCGTGGGTACTTGCCCGGTTCGACTTGTGGGCGGATGCCTACCACCTCCACCTCAAATTGATGACTATCCCCATAATCAAAATAGTGTAGGAACTTGTGCTTCACCACCAGTCCTAGCTCGCCAATGATCGCTTCGTCGGTCCAGGGTGGACGGTCGTCTTCATATGGACAGGCAAACGCATAGCGTTGGTCGTACAGTTGCCCATTCATGTAGAACGAGTAAAGATGGTCAGCGATCTCAAGCAGCCTCTCAGTCGCCAGCATAGGATAATTCTCCCACGTAGAGACCTTGCTGCGCTATTTCCTCCAGGGAAGCAATGTCCTTTTTGGTCTTGTCGGCGACCGCGGCCCAATGGTGCCACATAATGTAATCCTCGTGCATCTCATAGTCGGCATCATTGGGAAGTCCATCTGCATCCAATTGGGATAAAGTGACCTTGTATTTTTCCTCAAAATGCCGCACTTTGCTCTCGGCAAGAAAGAGTCGCTTCCTCAGGTTGGATAGCCTAAGGGCCACCCCGTGACTGATGATAGCGTCTCTCTCCTCAGGGGGAAGTGACAAGAAAGTTTTCTCTATCCGCGTTCTGACGTCAGTGTCCATTTTCTTTGCCTCCATTTTGATGCTCTGTAGCCATCTTACCCACCTCAATCACATCTTGATTGGTTTCGGGTTTGGGGTTTTGCGTGCGTTTGTATTTTGAGCCTTTGATGTCTATTTTACGCAGGTATTTCATCAGGCCGTCTATCTTTTTGCCGGTTTCGATGGCGGGGTTGGCTGCTTTATCCGAATGACAAAAGTAAAGCCGGGCGCAACGATGCGGTTGTCCTGCACCACCACTTCAGGCGGTACAGGCTTCTCTGGTCTGAGAGTCAGATGCCCTTTGTACCATTCCCCCAGCGGTGCAATGGCTGCTTCAATTGGAGCGGCAAAGTCGGACAGTGCATCAAAGAAAAGGTCAGTCTCCAGATCACCAGCGTCTTGCAGTCCTCGTTCAATATACCGTTCGATGAGCGCATCGAACTCGGCATCGCTCATCCCAAGGAGTGTTCGCTCACTCATTATTATGTCTCCTCGCTGACAAGAAAAGCCAACAAACCAAAGCCCTCAGCCTGCTGCAAATGAGGTTTCACTTTTGCAACCGCTGTATCCCACGCTGATTTCTCGTGATGCGCAAGCAAGCTGCCTCAACCGTCTTCGTCCGGCCTAAAGAAATCAAACCATTGCTCTTCACTTGGCTTGCTAATCTCCTGCCAGCCCGTAGGGCTCTCGGGGTCCCTGCGGGCCACAACAACACTCCAGTAGTGCCTGCCATCTTTGCAGCCTACGAGAGACCCGCTATACTGTGTTGCCTTTGTGTGGGGATGGCAGCAAGCTTCGGAGTCTTTTTCTGGCCGTACTCTGAGGGAAAAATATTCATCTTCGCCAAGTGGCCTGGTCCATTTCCACTTCAATAGAACGGAATGTTCCGAAAACCTGCCAGCGTCTCCTGGGTCGAGCAATTGGGGCGCAGGAAGAGGAGTTGCGGTCGGGGTCGGGGTAGGCGTGCACGTTAAAGTCGGTGTGGGTGGAAAATAAACCACAGGCACACCAGTCAGAGATATATTAATCTTTAAGCATGAAGCCACGACCCAACCTGTCTTTCCATCAGAGCAAACAACCCCCAGCCAATCGCCATCGAGATTCTTGCCTGTAATTTTCAAGGGATCGCCTTTCCTTAGTGTCCTCACGCTGTCATAGTCCTTGCCCGGGTCAGACCGCAAGTGTAGATTCTCTACATCGACCACCGCGTCGGGCCTGGGAGTTGGTGTTAGCCTTGCGGTGGAGGGCACATCACTCCAAACAAATGAGCCTATTGGGCTTTCACTTAGAGTCAATTTGCTACCACTATCGTCAATCCGAACAACGGCCACTTGCCACAGGTATTGACCAAATCCATCTGGTGGAGTATCCAAAAGGCAACTAACCTCACGCCGTATGGAAACGGAGGAGGCTGGTTCTCCAGATCGCCATATTCGTAAATCAAATTTCTCTCCTTCTTGTAAAGCACCATCCCAATGCCAGGAAAAATTGGTCAATTTCTCTCCCATGATGGTTGCTTCAGATGCCGGGCTTACCAGGGTCGGCGCTGGGTAAGGCTGTGCGGGAGTGTCGGTCGTTATCGAAGTGCTGGTTAGCATCGGCGTACTCGTCGGCGTGGCCGTATATATTGGGCTTGGCAATGCCCCCACAGCCCCTGCCTCAAGCCTAAGTAGGATAATAGTAGGTAGAATGTCCTCAATCAAATCTATCTCCTGAGTATATCTCTTATATCCTGTTGCTTCAACAATCAACTTTCCTCGTTGCCCTGCGTGAGAAGAAGGAATATCAATTCTAACAAAACCATTTGAGTCTGTTATGTCATCTAACGGCGCTTTTCCATCGACCTCTATCGTAACTCTTGCGCTTGGTATATTTTCATTTGTGCCCTTTACTAGCACTCGTACCGGATAAGAAAACGGAGTCGATATTGGCGGCACTGGCGAGGCTATGCCACATCCAACTACTAAACTAGAAGCAAAGATCAGCATCACCATCACAACTAGAGGTTTGGTCAGCCAGAATTCTTGAGGCCATTTTGTCATCGTTATATCCTCCGAGGTAATGATTAAGGCAACATTTTAGATGTAGACGCCAAACTGAGACGGTCTTAACCTGACAGCAGTAGTATTGAATGTCTTCGTGAGGTTTACCGTACTTCGAACGTCCATATCTGACTCGCGCCCTTTTCCTCCCCCGACAGCGAGACGATTGCCACTTGCCACTCGTAAGTTCCGGCTTGTGTCAACTCGAAAGCAGGGACGACTAGATATGGGATCTTTGTTAGGCCCATTGAGTCGAACTTTTGTTCCCCTTTTAACCGAATCCTCACCTCGAAGAATTCGTTCTCCGCCAAATCCCACTCCCACTTCCACACGAGCTTAACATCCTGTCCCTTTGCGAATGATGTTCCCGCATCTGGAGTTACCAAGGCCGGAGCAGGGTAGGGGGTACTGCAGATGCGTTCGTAGAGGATTTCGGGGCCGATGAACTGGTTCCACTCGGCCTCTGTCAGATTGCGATTGGCAATGCGGCAGGCACGGGCTTGCCATGACTCAAAGCTGACATCCCACAGGATAATAGTACTGTCGGCGCTGCCCGAGGCCAACGTTTTGCCATCCGAACTGAAAGCCACGCTCAATACCCAACTGGTGTGGCCAGTGAGGGGCTGGCCGAGCTGTTGACGTGCCGCGACATCCCACAGGATGATGGTTTGGTCAGCACTGCCCGAGGCCAACGTTTTGCCGTCCGGGCTAAAGGCTACACTCAATACCCAGTTAGTATGGCCAGTGAGGGGTTGGCTGGTGGATTGACCGGTCAGGACATTCCACAGGATGATGGTTTGGTCAGCACTGCCCGAGGCCAACGTTTTGCCGTCCGGGCT
>SOHZ01000638.1 GCA_004377365.1 Anaerolineales bacterium
TCTTGTCTGTAGAACATCAAAAACCTGGTTTCTGAAACGAAGTCACGTTGTAGTATTAGTCTCCGCGGGCACGGACAACATGGTCAACCTGTGGTCGGTTCCCCAGTCGAGATCATTTGGAGGGTGGTATGGCTTACGATGAAGGCTTGGCGCAGCGAATCCGGGACGTGTTGGGCGAACAGCCTGGGCTCGTCGAGAAGAAGACGTACAGGGGGACTACCGAAGCCCGGGAGAGCAGAATAGAAAGGAGCATACAAAATGATCGCCAAACGGGCGGAAGAGATTACGCCTTTTCTCGTCATGGATGTCCTTGAAAGGGCACGCGCTATGGAACATGAGGGCATTGATGTCATTCACCTAGAGGTGGGGGAGCCTGACTTTGACACACCACAATGCGTCAAAGATGCTAGCAGCAAGGCCCTCAAAGAGGGACACACCCATTACACTCACAGTCTCGGCAATATGAAGCTCAGGGAAGCCATCTGCCAATATTACTCCAAGACGTACAATGTATCGGTACATCCTGATCAGATTGTGATCACTTCGGGGACTTCACCGGCCATGCTCCTCATATTTTCGGCGCTCCTCGAGAAAGGTGATCAAGTCATCCTTTCTGACCCCCATTATGCATGTTACCCCAATTTCATTCGATTTGTGGAAGGCATTCCTATCACAGTGCCGGTTTATGAAGAAGATGGCTTTCAATACAGGCCTGAGGCAATCAAGAGAAAAATCACGGAAAAGACAAAGGCCATCCTCATCAACTCGCCTTCAAATCCAACCGGGAATCTTCTGTCTGTAAGCCGCATGAGGGCCATCGCCGAATTCTCACCACACATAATCTCAGATGAGATCTATCACGGTCTCGTTTATGAGGGCAAAGAGCACTCTATCTTGGAGTTCACGGACAATGCTTTTGTCTTGAACGGCTTCTCCAAACTATACGCCATGACAGGACTCAGATTGGGCTACCTGATTGCGCCCCAACGATTCATCCGGCCCATCCAGAAGATGCAGCAGAACTTTTTTATTTGTGCCAGCTCCGTGGTTCAGATGGCAGGACTCGCTGCCCTTGAAGGAGCAGAGGCAGACGTGACACGGATGAAGAACATCTACAATGAACGAAGAAAATACATGATCAAACGCCTTAAGGAGCTAGGCTTTGGGATCACGGTTGAGCCCACAGGGGCTTTTTATGTATTTGCGAATGCAAATCATATCTCGAACGATTCATACAACCTTGCTTTTGACATACTGGAGAAATCTCATGTAGGTGTGACGCCTGGTATTGATTTCGGGAGTAATGGTGAAGGATACCTTAGATTCTCATATGCCAACTCGCTGGAAAATATAATTGAAGGATTGAACAGGATAGAGAACTATCTTGATAACCTTTGATCACACCAAGACATGGAGGGGCGGAACAGTCTGGCAAGATCAGCCGGCAATGCGCATCAGCGTCTGTTCCTGGGCCACAACCGAGGCAGATGTAGAGCGCAGCCTATCCGCGATGCTGCGCGCTGCCGCTGAGCAGGATTAGTTGGGGAGACTTCTGGGAGTCCGAAGTCTGGCCTCACCGGACGTTACGACTACCCCACCAGCACCCGCACACTGTTGCTGCGGCAGGCCGCGCACATTCGCTCCTCGTCGGCTGCCGGGTCGTAGGTCACGTCCCACTGGTTGCCGCAGCGCATACAGCACATGGTGGCCGGGGCCGGCTCTTTTAGCCTCCCCACCTTGCTCTTGATGGGTACTTTGGTCTCCTGCAGGGTCTGGCGGGTCTGTTCAACCTCATCAGGTGTTACCGCCGCCCGTAGCTTTTCGACCTCTGTTATGATTTTGGCCCAGCGCTGGCCCTCAGCGGCGCTGCACCATTCGAGCTGCAAACGCTCTGGCCGCACCCCGTATTTCTCCAAACCCTCCCACAGGGCGTCCACCCGGCGCACGGTGTTGCGGTTGGCGTTGATGTAGTGACAGTCCACCAGGTGGCAGCCAGAGACCAGCACCACGGGTGCGCCCTTGCGGAAGGCGTACCACGCAAAATCCGGCGCCACCCGGCCCGAGCACATGGTGCGGATGAGGCGGGCGTTGGGCGGGTATGCCATACGCCCGGTGCCCGCCGTGTCGGCTCCGGCGTAAGAACACCAGTTGCAGGCAAAGGCGACAACCTTGTCCTGGGGGTCCTCCTCCAGGATGGAATCTATCATGGCGTAAATCTGCTGGTCGGTAAAGTGCCGCATGATGATGGCCTCGAAGCGGCACTCGGCCGCACAGGTGCCACAGCCCGCGCAGGCCGCAGTGAGCACCCGCGCCGGTTGTTTCTTCGCCCAGACGATGGCCCCGTAGGGACACACGTCGGCACAGAGGCCACACTTTTTGCACAGGTCTTCGTCCACCACGGCGGTGATGGCCTCGACCCTGATCCTGGGCGAACTGAGCAGGATACCGGCCCGGGCCGCCGCGGCGCTGGCCTGGGTGACCGAGTCCTTGACGTCCTTGGGCGACTCGGCGCAACCGGCGATGTAGACCCCCCTGGTAGGCGTGTCCACCGGCTTTAGCTTGGGGTGTGCCTCCATGAAAAAGCCATCGGCGGTGCGAGAGAGGCTCAGCAGGTCCTTGACGCGGCCATCCTGGCTGGGCAGCGCTCCGATGGAAAGGACCAGCATGTCAACTTCATGTTGCTCCAGGCGACCAGTGGTGGTGTTCTCCACAAAGAGCCTCAGACTTGTGGTCTCGGGGTCCTCCTTCACCTCGCCGGGCAGACCCCGGATGTATTTGACCCCCATCTCTTTGCTGCGCATGTAGAGATCCTCAAAACCCTTGCCAAAGGCCCGAATGTCCATGTAAAATACGGTGATATCAATGTCTGGGTAGTGGTCCTTCAGCAGGAGGCTGTCTTTAACGGTGTTCATGCAGCAAATGTTGGAGCAATAGGGATTACCCCGCACCTGAGAACGGGAGCCCACGCATTGCACGAAGCCGATGCGCTCGGGCGTCTGGCGATCGGTGAGCCGGATAAAGTGGCCCTCGGTAGGACCGCCAGCGGAGATGAGCCGCTCGAACTCTATGCTGGTGATGACGTTCTCGTAACGGGTGTAGCCATACTCGTCCAACTCGGTGGGGTCGTAGGTGTCCATGCCCGTGGACACGATGACAGCCCCCACCTCCAACTCTACGATCTCGTCTTGCATATCGAAGTCAATACACTTCTTGTCACATCGTTCGATGCATTTGCCGCAGGCGATGGGATTGTCACCCAGGCACTCGTGGATGTTGACAATGTAGGCTGAAGGCACGGCCTGGGGGAAAGGAATGTAGATGGCCCGCCGGGTAGAGAGGCCCATCTGGAACTCGTCGGGTTTGACGATAGGGCAAACCTTGACACAGTCGCCGCAGGCCGTGCACTCCTTGTCGTCAACGTAGCGGGCCTTCTTGCGCACCCTGACCCTGAAATTGCCCACGTAACCGGAGACGTCCTCCACCTCGCTGTAGGCCATCAGTTCGATCCTGGGATGCCGACCGGCATCCATCATCTTGGGTCCCAGGATTCATATCGAGCAGTCCATGGTGGGATAGGTCTTGTCCAGTTGGGCCATGATCCCACCGATGGAGGGCTCCTTTTCGACCAGATAGACCTGGTGGCCGGCGTCGGCCAGGTCCAGGGCGGCCTGGATGCCGGCCACGCCCCCGCCGATGACCAAAGCCGCGTCGGTGACAGGCAGTTGCTCCTCATCCTGAGCGTAGAGCCAGCGGGCGCGGGCCACGGCCGCCTTGACGATGTCCTTAGCCTTGCGGGTGGCCGCCTCCCGGTCGTGGAGATGGACCCAGGAGCAATGCTCGCGGATGTTGGCCATCTCCATCAGGTAGGGATTAAGACCAGCCTGCTGAACACAGTTGCGGAAAGTGGGTTCGTGCAGGCGGGGCGAGCAGGAAGCCACCACCACCCGGTTGAGGTTGTGCTCGACGATGGCCTTTTTGATCTCCTGCTGGCCCGGGTCAGAGCAGGTGTAGCGGTTGCCCTGGGTAAAGACCACGTCGGGCAGTTTCTCCGCGTATTCCCGCACCGCCTCCGTGTCCAGGCTGCCGGCGATGTTCAACCCGCAATCGCAGACAAAGACTCCGATACGTAGATCGTTTTCAGGCAATTGACACCTCCAAATCGTGCCGACCCGTGGCGCAATAGTGCCGCTATTCGCCAGCTTCCTTTCACCTCCACAGGCCAGTCACGGCAACACCACTGGCAGAGTTTTGCGCCGTCTAAGGCGCTGTCTCTATCTGCTCAAAAAGCTTCTCCCTTAACCACACGTTGATGAGCGTCTCGGATGGTATCTGTTTCGCGCTGGCGATCTCGGTTAGCTTCTCAGCCAAATCCTCTTCGATGGCAAAGAGGTGAGTTCTCTTCTTGATGTCAATGTCAAAATGAGCTTTGGGCATGCTATCCCAATATTCGCCCAGATCGTGGGTATCGAAGAACTCGACTAACTCGCCAAGGGAACTGAATTTAGGCATAGGTTTGTACTTACTTTCTACCATATCGTCTGCGCTCCTTTCTTGCCATATTCCTGGCACTCAAAACTAATGTTTCTTTGGTCTGCTTGTAGATGAACAGAACGGCCAGATATCTTCCCGCGTCGGTCTGCCCCAATGCCAGATATACATCCTCACCTTCTCTGTCCCCCTTTTCAACGAAGAGAATTTTTGGCTTGCTGTTGAGCATCTCTTCAACTTCGTATGTTTCGATATGGTGTTTGGAAATGAGCTTGTCCACCACGTCTCTGAGCCAAATGATTCCTTCGATTCTCATCCGG
>SOHZ01000165.1 GCA_004377365.1 Anaerolineales bacterium
CACCTCCGCTGGCGGGAAGGTGATGATCACCGTCCGCTGGCGGGAAGGAAACGAGGGACTGGTGGAGATGCGGGTCAGCGATACTGGCAGCGGTATTTCCCCTCATGACCAGGCTCACCTCTTTGAGCGTTTCTATCGAGGAGAGGCTACAGCGCGGGGTATTCCTGGCACAGGGCTGGGACTGGCCATCGTCAAAGAGATCGTTGAGGAGCACGGTGGTAGCGTCAGTGTGGAGAGCAAAGTGGGAGTGGGTAGCACCTTCAGGGTATTGTTGCCCGGAAGGAAGCGAGGAGACGAGTCATGGCTATTATGAAATTTCCAGGGGGGCGAAATGCCATAGGAGATGTATATTCTAAAAATAGTCGAGGCGCCGGGGGGTGCCGAGGGGGGCAGGCCCAACGCCTCATTTGTGGGGATCAGGGAAAGTTGCAGAGAAGCTGCGATGTACGGATGATCTACGATGTATTCAACAATGTTTCCCACTTCCCTGTTTATATTCTAGCATATAGTGGTTAGAATACGGTAAGCAAAGGGTTAGAAAACAGTTAGAGTTTTTAGATTCGGAAAGCAGCACTTTCTGTAGATCACGATTTGAGGCTCAAAGCGGACCACAGTCCGCTTTTGGGCCGCTGGACTGTGGTCCAGCGGGAGCATGGACTGTGGTCCAGCGGGAGCAATTGTGATCTACTGACTTGGTAAAAGACAAAGCAGAATCGAGTTAAGCAAAGAGAACAGCTATGCCTGAATTCAAGCTCGTCTCAGACTTTCAGCCGACAGGTGACCAGCCTCAGGCTATCAACAAGCTGGTTGAGGGTCTGGAGAAAGGCTACAAGTACCAGACCTTGCTTGGGGCTACAGGTACTGGTAAGACTTATGTCATGGCTCAGATCATCGAGCGTGTCCAACGGCCCACTCTGGTCATCGCTCACAACAAGACCTTGGCTGCCCAATTGTACAGCGAGTTCCGCGAGTTCTTTCCCCACAACGCTGTGGAGTACTTTGTCAGCTACTACGACTACTATCAGCCTGAGGCCTACATCCCCCGCACCGATACCTTTATTGAAAAGGACGCCGCTATAAACGACGAGATTGATAAGCTGCGTCTGGCTGCCACCCAGGCCCTCCTCTCCCGCCGTGATGTGGTTATCGTGGCTTCGGTCTCTTGCATCTATGGCATAGGGGATCCGGCAGAATACGGCAAGGTGGTGATCAATCTGCGTCAGGGTGAAATACGCAAGCGGGACAAGGTGCTGCGCCACCTGGTGGACATCCATTACGAGCGCAACGACGTGAACTTTACCAGGGGGAGATTCCGCGTGCGGGGCGACACTCTGGAAATCTATCCCGCTTACGGAGAGTTCGCCTACCGGGTGGAGTTCTGGGGCGACGAGGTCGAGCGTATCACCGAAGTAGACCCTCTGACCGGTGAGGTGCTCGTCGAGCACGCGGCCGTGGATATCTATCCGGCCAGGCACTTTATCACCCCCCAAGAGAAGCTGATGCTGGGCATCGCCGAGATCGAGAAGGAGATGGAGGAGCGGCTGGCGGAGCTGCGCTCTCAGGACAAACTGCTGGAGACCCAGCGCCTGGAACAGCGCACCAAATACGATCTGGAGATGCTGA
>SOHZ01000037.1 GCA_004377365.1 Anaerolineales bacterium
GGAAATCGAGGACCTTCTGGATAGAGATTCTTTTCAGAAGACCTACGCCCGGGCTTTGCGCTTCCTGTCGTATCGTCCCCGTAGCGAAGCCGAGGTGCGCCGCTATCTGCAAGGCAAGAAGGTACCCCCGACCGTTGAAGCAAAAGTGGCGGAACGCCTGACATCGGCCGGTCTCCTGGACGATCCGGCTTTTGCCAGTTATTGGGTAGAGAATCGGGAAAGCTTTAATCCCCGTGGACGATTTGCATTACGATACGAATTGCGCCAAAAGGGTCTGAGTGAAGAGACCATCGCTTTGGCGTTAGAGGACATTGACGAAGAAGAGAGCGCTTACCGTGCGCTCATCAACCGGGTACGTCGAATGTCTCCCCTGGATCGTGGGGCTTTCCGCAAGAAGTTGGGTTCCTTTTTACGACGGCGTGGATTTTCCTACGAGACCATCAGTGCAGCGTTGGAACGAACGTGGCAGGAGATGGTGGAGGAGGGACGGATACTTGATGAAAGTGAGGGATAATCTAAAATGAACGAATGGCTCTTAACTGGTATAGAGATTTTGGCTGCGAGTCTGCTTGGTCTTGTCTGCGGCTATCTGCTTAAGCAGTACCTAGATGAAGCTAAGGTAAAGTCAGCCAGAGCCAAGGCAAATACGTTGCTGGCTGAGGCCCAAACAAAGTACAAAGAGATGATACTGACAGCCAAAGATGAGGCGCTCAAAATCCGTGACAAAGCAGAGGCTGAGGCTAAAAAGAGGCGCGCCAGTCTGCAGAGGCAGGAAGAGCGCCTGCAAAAACGGCGAGAAAACCTCGACCGCAAGCTCGAGAGAGTAGAGTCCCATGAACGCAAACTGGATCAGCGCCAGAGCAAAATAGACCGTTTGCACAACGAACTGAATAAGCTTCACGAGGAGCGAACCAGAGAGTTAGAGAGAGTATCAACCCTGGGCAGGGAAGAGGCCAAAAAGCTGCTCTTGAAAACTGTCGAAGAAGAGAGCCGTCAGGATATGGCGCGGGTAATCAGAGAGGTTGAAGCCCAAACTCAAGAAGAAGCTGATCGCAAGGCCAGAGAAATTATCACCCTGGCCATCCAACGCTGTGCTTCCGATCAGGTCACGGAGACTACGGTATCCATGGTGCCCTTGCCTAACGATGACATGAAAGGACGTATCATTGGCCGTGGAGGGCGCAACATCCGGGCTCTGGAAACTGCTACCGGGGTGGATTTGGTGGTTGATGACACACCAGAGGCAGTGATCCTCTCCAGCTTTGATCCCGTGCGTCGCGAGGTGGCCCGTCTGGCTTTAAGCAGGCTGATCCTAGATGGCCGCATCCACCCGGCTCGCGTAGAGAAAATGGTCAAGAAGGCCCAAGAAGAGGTCGAAGCCACCATCCGCAAGGAGGGAGAGCGAATGGCCTATGAAGTAGACGTGCACGGTCTTCATCCTGAACTGATCATGCTGCTGGGCCGCCTGAAGTACCGTACCAGCTATGGTCAGAACATGCAAGCCCATTCTCTGGAAACGGCCCGATTGGCAGGCATCATGGCGGCTGAGCTAGGAGCCGATGTGGCCCTGGCCAAAGAGGGTGGCCTTTTACACGACATCGGCAAAGCCGTTGACCACCAGATTGATGGCCCCCATGCCCTGATCGGAGCCGATATCGCCAAGCGCCTGGGCAAGCCGGAGAAGATCATCAACTGCATCGCTGCTCATCACGGCGAGGAGGAACCCCAATATCTGGAAGCTATCCTCGTTGAGGCTGCTGATGCCATCTCAGGCGCTCGCCCAGGTGCCCGTCGTGAGTCCTTGGAAAGGTATATCAAACGCATCGGTGCCCTGGAAGACCTGGCTAGCTCCTTTGTAGGAGTAGCCCAATCCTATGCTATTCAGGCTGGTCGTGAAATCAGGATCATTGTCAAGCCAGAAGAGGTGGACGATTTGGCCTCAATCCAGTTGGCCAAAGATATCGCCAAGCAAGTGGAGGAAAGCCTGGAGTATCCAGGCCAGATCAAGGTTACGGTCATCCGTGAGACCAGGGCCGTTGACTATGCCAAGTAGCGACTGGCAGATGGTCTGTTTTATCGTTCAACTGCGATAGGCGATATGCCCACAGCCATTCACCACTGTTGCGGTACAGGTCATTTTCAATCGCCTTTGAAATGGCCCTGGCGACGTGCCACCTGTACCGCCTGTACCGCAATAGTGGTGCAATAGTGGTAAAGGAGTCTTGCTTTCGCTCCAATAATCGTGTAAAATAGTAAATAGCTCAATTCACTTCGTGCCTCAATGATACGTGATTCTCGCCACGTGATGCAGGGGATAGCCCCTGGCTCTCGAAGCAATCAATAAGGAGGCAGCAACTATGGATATCATCAAAGTAGCGGCGAGGTCCAGGTCCCCAGCCGTAGCAGGAGCGATCGCTGGCGTAATCAGGGAGAGAAGCCGGGCTGAAGTCCAGGCTATCGGCGCGGGAGCGGTAAACCAGGCTGTCAAAGCAGTGGCCATCGCCAGGGGGTTTCTCACCCTCGATGGTATAGATGTCATCTGCATTCCTGCTTTTATCGAAGTGGAAATAGAGGGTAAGGAGCGGACGGCCATCAGGTTGACCGTAGAGCCACGATGAGCGGTCGTGCTGACCTTCACCTGCATAGCACTGCCTCCGACGGTCAGCACCGAGAGGTAGAAGGAGAGACTGCCTTTTACCACCTATTGCGCCACCTGTGCCGCAATAGTGGCGCTATTGCGGTACAGGTCATGGCCTGGGCGTGTAATGCTCTCGGGGCACCCACACTCTCCCCAGCATAATCTTATCCCCTATCGCCTGCCTTTGGGCGTCGAAAGCTGGCAGACGTGTTCCTGTGCTTTCCTCGTACATGCCTATCTCGATGACGTACTCCCCGCCGGGCGCCTCGGGCTTGACCAGGATTTGGTAGCTGTCCACCAGATACTCACCCTCTACCCAACCCGAGGTCGGCAAGCTCCCCTCACCGGGCAGGCTGTCCTTTTGCCCCCAAATCTCACCATCAGGCCCCACCAGATGAGTGAAGACCTTGTAGCTCTGACTCATGGGACCCAAAGCCTGCCAGTAAAGGGTCAGGGTTAGCGTGCTCCCTGGCGACGCACTCTCGGCGCTCAGGCCGTAGCCGATGAGGGCCACGTGTTCGCCCAGACGAGCCTTCATAGGATGCTGGATGCCCTGGGGCCGCTCGAAGGTCACCGGCCGGCCCTGGACGGCAATGGTACCTAAGGTGAAAAGCTGGGCAGCATTGAAAGGCCAACGTTGAACCCTCAGCCGTTCCCCGCTGGCAGCGCGGTAGAGGCCAACCACCAGATGGTATTCGCCGCCAGGCACGTTGGCCGTAACGACCAGCTCGCGCTGGTCGCGCACGATCTCACCCCTGGCCCAAAGCGTTGTCGGATAGCCCCCATCCACCGGCGCTGACTCCTGAGCCGCCAGAACCCGCCCCTCCCCGTCCACCAACTGCGTGAAGACAATGTAATCCTCTAGTGAATCCCCTTTGCTTCGCCAGAAGAGGTCGAAGGGTATTGCCCCGCCAGGTACGGCTGTAAGCATGGGCAGGTTATAGCCCAAAAGCTCCATTCGGTCCGAAAATTTGACCCTCACACGATGTTGCATGGCAGGCAACTCTGGCCAGGACGAGGGCTTCCTCACCTGCACCGAGCCCAGTCCCACCCGCACCCCCTGTACAGCCAGACTCTGGTTCTCTATCTCCAGCCACTGGCTGGTGCGGGGGTTATACATTCCCGCCTGGAAGGCATACTCCCCCGGTGGGATGCCGACAGGCACTGTGAGCCGGATGGGGTGGCGCACCACCTCACCCGCCATCCAGCGCGAGGAACGGTAGAGGGGGCCAATGGGTGTCTCATCTCCCTGGGCCCACAGCCGCCCCTGCTCATCGAAGAGGCCGTAGAAGAGGTGATAGTCCACATTCAACTGCTCTTCTGGCTGCCAGTAAACCGTCAAGTCGAAGGGTTCGCCAGCGACCACAGAAGCCGATTCCTTCTCATAGCCCAGCAAGGTGACCTGACCACCCAGCGATACGTTGAGAAAGTGCTCTAGAGGTAGGGGTTCACAGCTCGGCTCCCTGTAGGTGAGGTAGCCCTGCACCCGGATGCCGCTCTCGCCCCTCACCAGAAGCTCGTCGAACTTTAGCCCGTGCCCGTCGAGCCACGATCTGATGAAGCCGTCGGGATCGGTCACGGTGTCGTAGGCCCGGAACACCCACAGACGAGTATGGCGGGCGAAGACTCGCTCCAAGGCCTGGACTGTTTCACCCTCAGTGGTGGGATAGAAATCAGACTGAGGATTTCCCCAACCCAGGTTGGCTGCACCGCCGATGGAACCAGTTTGCAACACCACAGGGCCTGCCCTGAGCTTGTCCTGAGCAAAGTCGAAGGGCGTAGTCGCAGGGCCAATCCGGCCATTGGCCCTCCCCTCATAATCCACCAACCGGCCGCGCCAGACGATGGGCCCATTGTAGTAGTATAGGAAAGTGGGATAGGCATAACCAGCGTTGATGAGAATGGCGTCGCCAGGGCGCCACCTGTCAGCGATGTACTCCACGGCGGCCCGATGGTCGTCGGCCGCGTAGCGGGGTTCGAAGTGAAAGTTGTATATAGAGTAAACTGAGACAACGACGATTAGGCTCAGCACCAGCCATAAGCCAAGTCGCCAGTGCTCCCTCAGCCAGGCCAGGCCAGCAGCCAGCAGGATGTAGAAGGCCGGCGAATAGGTGAACACGTAACGCACGTGGAAGAGAGGGGTCCACAGAGAAGCCAGATAGATGGCCAGCACGGGAACAAAGGTGTAGCCCCACAATATACAGACCCTGGCCAATCTGAGCGGTGTGGGTTGGGTCTTGAATCCTGTACCCACGTATACTACTCCCAAGCCGTAGAATATCGCTATTGTCAACAGCACTGGCCAGACGGCCCGTGGTTCCACTGACTGTCCCAGCGCCAGAGCCGACCAGGATTTGACCACCACCTGCCAGAAGGGGGTAAAGGCGCGCCAGGGGGGCACGGGCGGGTCTGTCGCCTGGTGCAAGGCGATGGGCAGCCAGGGCAGGTAAAGGAGAAAGACTGCCAACTGGGCCAGCACCCAATGCCAGAGCACCGATGCCTTGACCTTCTGTCGCCAGCTCCACAGCCACCAACCCAGGATGAAAAGGTTCAGGAAAACCAAAAGGAAGGCAAAGTAGTATAGGGTATAGAGGCCCAGGGCCGCGCTCAGGATGTAACCGATCCAGTACACTCTACAGCCTGTACCCTGTATCCTGCATCCCACGTGAGCCAGCAACCGAAGCAGACTGTACAGGCTAACCAATCCCAGTAACGCTCCCAGGGTATACATCCTCATCTCCTGGGAATACCACAGGTTAAAGGGGGAGATAGCCGCGAGGAGAGCAGCCAGCGCCCCAACTATCGGATTGTACAGGTGCTGGCCGATGCGATACACCAGTGGAACGAGGAGGAGACCAAAGATGAGAGAGAGAAAGGCCACGGCGAATTCGCTGGAGCCAGTGACGTTTATCCAGAAGTGCAGCAGGTAATAATAAAGGGGGGGGTGGATGTCCCCAGCAGTGTGGACTGTCAGCGCAGCCAGGCTCTTCCGGGCCAGGTGGATGCTGACCCCCTCATCGTACCAGATGCTCTGATAGCCCAGCCGATAGAGGCGCAGGGCGAAGGCCAATAATAGGATAGCAGCGATAGAGGCCAAGGTCCAGCCTTTGTGCGCAGTGCTGTTTTCAGCTCTCAGTTCTCGTCCTTTACCACTGTTGCTCGTCCTGAGCGTGTCGAAGGGCGGTACAGATCGCTCTCTCACACTCCGCAGGGCGGCTGGATCGAGAGTACCTTGTAGAGAAGCAGACAGTTCTTCTACCACTATTGCACCACTATTGCGGTACAGGCGGTACAGGCGGCACGGTAACCACCGCCGGATCACCATCAGAGATGAACCTCCACTCAGGATGAGACTGGAAATATCCGAACCAATGGTCCAGTTCCTCCTGGAAACCCTGGATGCGATTGATACGATACGGATCGAACTGTTTGGAGAACGGGGAGGGGCTGGGTGAGCCTCCCACCTTGACGGCAGCGTCAAAGTCGTAGCTGAGGCCTTCATACTCTCCAGCCTTCAGAATCGCTGGGTCCTCAGGGTAAACGCCATAGGGAGGCGACAGAGAAGACACCTCGTAACCTGGCACCTTCTGCTCAATGAGGTTTTCGCTGACAGCCAACTGCCGTCTGATCTCCTCCGGCGAGGTTTCTTTGAAGTTGGGATGGGTTAGGGTGTGACTACCAATCTCCATGCCCCATTCAACCAGTTGGGCCAGCTTGCGGTCGGCGTACTCTGGCTGGCCGAAGGGGACGGGAGCCTTGCCTCCCTCGTTCAAAAGGACAAAGAAGGTAGCTCGCAGTGGCCAATCCTGAGGGTATCTCTGATGCATCTCCAGCAGAATGCCCACCGCTGAGTGGGGATCAATCTTCCCCTCGTCCAGATAGTTGAATTGCTCCCGATAGGAGTCATCAAAGGTCAGGACCACAGGGCTTTTCCCTCTTGGGACCTCGATCCACCCGGCGGCGAAATCGCGCAGGGTGAGAGGATAGTACCCTTCGGCCAGAAGCCACTCCATATCCTGGCGGAACTCCTCTGGCGTCCGTCCCCATTTTCCTCCCTTGCCAGCAATGTGGTGATATTCCAAAACCATCACCTGCCCCAGTTCGTTGGGTGGCAGTTCTGGCGTCGCCGTTACGGTTGGCGGAGAGGTCGAATCCGGCGTAGGGCTGGGTGGCAGGGTGGCAGTTGCCGTCGGGGATGGTGTAGCCGTCGGAACAACGTGGGTAAGGCTGGGCGACGGGCTGGCCGCGTTCGTGGGCGTCGGGTCTGACTGCGAAATGGAAGCAATGGCACCCTCTGTTGGAAGCACCGTTGGGGTAGGAGTCCTTGAACCCGAGCAACTCAGTGGTGCACAGGTCAAAGTCAAAATGACGAGAAGGCAAATCTCTGGAATCCGCCTGGGTTGCATCTTTATGACCCCCCTGAAGATCATGTGCTATTATATCATGAGCTCCCAACCTTCGCAATAAAGTCTCTCCTGTGGCGCAACAGTGCGCTATTTTACAATGTTGGTTAGAGATGGTATAATAGACTCCGATGATAAGGGGGCCATCTAAGCCAGCCAGGCAACTAGGTGGCTTTTCTGATGGATAGCAAAAGTCCTAGATACGGAGGAGCGAGCTATGCCAGAGGAGGTGCGCTTGCAAGCCATGGTCCATGGCCGTGTTCAAGGGGTCAATTTCCGCTACTACACTCAACTCCGGGCCCAGGAATTGGGAGTGAAGGGCTACGTCCGTAATAAGTGGGACAGGACGGTCGAGGTCGTAGCTGAGGGGGAAAGAGAAGCGGTCGAGAAGCTTCTGGAGTTCATCAAAGCAGGACCCCGGGCGGCGTTGGTGCAGCGGGTTGATAGCCAGTGGCAAGACCCCACTGGTCAGTTTCAGCATTTCGAGGTGCGCTATTGAGAAAGAACCCTGAGCGAACAGCCTGGACGGTTCTCCTGTCCGCCCTCACCACTTTCTGTATCCTGGCAGTAAGTGTGCCTCTTGGGATTCGTTGGTACATCATCAACGCTACCAGCACTCACAAAACCGCTCTCACGGCCATCAGCGGCACCATCCTGGTCGAAGAAAGGGGACAGCCACTGGCCGTCACAGAGGGCATGGAGGCCTCGGAGGGAGCCAGCATAAAAACGGATTCTACCTCCCAGGCTATCTTGACCTTCTTCGAGGACAGTACGGTCACTCTTTATAACGATACTCAAGTGGTTCTGCTAAAGACGCGCACGCCGCGTTTCGACCTCAGCTCACGGCCCGACACTATTATCCTGGAGGTAAAAGAGGGAAGGGTGCGCATTGGTGCCGCGCCAGCTATAGACTCTCCCCTCTATTTTGAGGTCCGCTTCCCTCGAGGTGTAGCCGTGCTAGAGGAGGGAAGCTATTCAGTGGAGGTGACTGACGAGCAATCCCAAATCGTCGTACGCTATGGCCAAGCTTTGGCCACGGCGGCTGGCACGACGGTCAAGTTAAATAAAGGACAAAGGACAACCATCGCCATAGGTGAGTCGCCCGCTGATCCCATGCCTGCCACTCAACCTTTGGTGGTTAACGGTAACTTTCAGCAGGACTTGTCAGTAGGGTGGATAGCCTACAATGACCAGGGGATTGACGGGGGGGAAGTTGATGGAGAGGTAGAGATCGTCTCTTCTGGCGATCGGCGAGCCCTCTTCTTCTCGCGTATAGGCGAGGAGGGCAATCACTGTGAGACAGGCATTCGTCAGAAGATAGACAAAGACATCCGCGATTTCACCTCCCTCAAGTTGCATCTCGATGTCCGGCTGATCTATCAAAGCCTATCCGGGGGTGGCTTCCAGAGCTCCGAGTTCCCCATCATGGTCCGTCTGGACTACAAAGACCCCTGGGGCAATGACCAATTCTGGGTCCACGGCTTCTACTACCAGAACGTGGATAACCATCCCATTGCTCAATATGGGGAGCCAATTCCTCAGTACGTATGGTATCCCTACGAGACAGGCAACTTGCTGGAAATCTTGGCTGATACCAGGCCAACTTACATCAAAGCCATCAGCATCTACGCCTCAGGCCACGAGTACCAAAGCATGATTTCTGAGGTGGGGCTGACAGTCGAATAGATTAGATCAAGGCCATGGCGATGCCAGCCAGGGTTATAGCCGCTCCCAGAAGAGAGTTGAGACTGGGCACCTCACCCAGAAACAGATAGCCCAGGATAATGCCGCCTGTCACTTCTTGAGTGGCGATGAGATTGACATAGGTGGCATGGGTGCGTCGCAGGGCAGCGTTGTAGAGGGTGTGGCCCAAAGCCAGAGGGAAGATGCCCAAAGCGACGATGGCCCAAACAGGGCGCCAGGCACCGGGCGGGGTGAAAGTAACCAAGGCAACAGGGGTGAGCCAAAAGGCAGCCAGGCCGTAGAGGCCAAAAGCATAAGTGAGGAGAGGGTAGCTTTCGCGCTGAGAGCGTCCCACTACAGAGTAGAAACCAAAGCACAAGGCCGAGCCCAAAGCCAGCAGATCACCTATCACCATCTGTCTGGTGAGTTGCGGCTCGAAGCCGGCCAGGATGGCGATACCGAGCACGCTCACCGTCACGCCCAGATATTTGCGCCGCCCGATGGTTCCTTGAGGAAAAGCCACGAACATAGGGTCACAAAGATAGGCGAAGTATAGGTCAGGGTCAGGGAGTGAGGTATGGTGGTAAAGCTCAGGGAGGCGATGTAGCAGAGGAAGTGCAGGGCGGTGATCAGCCTGTAAAGGACGAATTTAGGCCAATCTGTCCTCTGGAAACGGGGACGGTTTCCCTGCAACGTGGCCAGGCAATAGACGGCCATAGCACCCACAAGCATGCGCCCCCAGGTGATGACGTAAGGCGATAGAGGCTCCCCCCACCGGATCAGCACCGGAGTGATGGATAAAAAGAGGACGGCAAAGGCCACGTAGAATAGGCCACGACGTTCGTTGGTAGTCACGTTGACTTCCTGCAGCGAGGGACGATCAGCTCACTTCCCTATCTTCACCATACTGTTCACCTTGTTCCCGCATAGCTACAGGCGATTCAATGGCGCTCTCAGACGAGACATGGAGAACCTCGGGTGCCAACTCTGCTCTTGGCTGGATAGCCTAAAGTTGCTGCGGCGCTTTATTGTAGCAGAATACGATATGAAAGTCAAAGGTATTGACGAATGTGGCTGCAAATGATATAATCGGTCCAGGGGACAAACTAAAGATGCGAACCAAGAGTGTTCCTTCTAGTCTACTGTTGTACTCGGTAACTCTGGCCTTACTCCTGGGCATCCTGGCCAGCAGCGCCTGCGCCCCCGCCGGTCCTACCTCTGGCGCAGCGCCAGAGGCAGGGGACGTGCAGACCATCCAGAACAAAGGCTCTGACACCATTGTCAACGTGGCTCTGGCCTGGGCTGAGGCCTATACCGCTCAGCACCCGGAGGTGCGCATCGCCGTGACCGGCGGCGGCTCCGGGACAGGCATCGCCGCCCTGATCAACGGCACCGTTGACATCGCCAACGCCTCGCGGGCCATGAAACCGGAGGAACGGGAGCGAGCGCAGGCCAACGGCGTCGAGCCAGTGGAGCACGTCATCGCCGACGACGCCATCGCCGTGGTCGTTCACCCCAGCAACCCCGTTGATGGCCTGACCATTGATCAACTTTCTGAGATCTTTACCGGCCAAGTCATCAATTGGCAGGAAGTGGGCGGAGAGGATCGGCCCATCGTCCTCCTTTCGCGAGAGTCCAACTCGGGCACCCACATTTACTTTCTTGAAGAGGTGGTGCGCAAAGGTGAGAAGGGAAACCAGGCCCTCTTCTCCCCCAATACCCTGTTGATTCCTTCCTCGGAGGGCATCAGCCACGAAATCCGCCAGAACCCCAACGCTATCGGCTACGACGGTCTCGGCTACGTGACCGAGGATCAGAAGACCTTGGCTGTGGCTATTCGCGCTGACAAGCCCTACGTGTTGCCCTCTATTGTCACTGTCAAAGACAGTTCCTATCCTATCGCCCGCTCTCTCTACATGTACACCAATGGCCAGCCAACGGGGGTCATCAAAGATTACCTGAATTGGATTCTGAGCGATGAGGGCCAGGCTATTGTGAGGGAGCTAGGCTTTGTGCCCCTGAGGTGAGGTATGACTTTCAAACGATCGCCTTCGCGTTTCCCCTGGAATGAATTTCTCATCGAAACCCTCATCCGTGTCTCGGGCTTCTCTGCCATCTTTTTCGTAGCCCTCATTTTCATTTTCTTGGTCCGTGAGGGAGCACCAGCCTTCTGGGAAGTTTCCCTCAACAACCTCTTCGACACCCGTTGGTACCCGATTTTCGACATTTACGGCACCCTGCCCCTGATTTTGGGCTCAGTGGCGGTCACGCTGGGCTCGGTGGCTATCGCCCTGCCGTTGGGTCTGGCCACAGCCATCTACATCGGCGAGATCGCCCCGCGCTGGGTGCGGGAGATTCTTAAGCCTCTCACCGAAGTGCTGGCCGGTATCCCCTCAGTGGTACTGGGCTTTCTGGGCATGATTGCCGTGGCCCCTCTAGTGCGGCGCTATCTAGGGATGCCCACCGGCCTGACGGCCTTCACTGGTGCGGTGATGCTGGCCTATATGGCCCTGCCAACCATCATCAGCGTGGCCGAGGACGCCATTGATGCCGTGCCCAAAGCCTACCGCGACGGTGCTTACGCCCTGGGAGCCACCCACTGGCAGACCATCTGGCGGGTGATGCTACCCGCCGCCCGTTCTGGCATCATCATCGCCGTGATGTTGGGCATCGGGCGGGCTATAGGCGAAACCATGGCCGTAATGATGATCACCGGCAATGCCGCCCGAATGCCTCTGGGGCTGGATGCTTTCTTCAAGCCCGTGCGCACCATGACGGCCACCATCGCCGCCGAGATGGGAGAGGTAGCTCAAGGGAGCACTCACTATCACGTCCTTTTCGCCGTGGGCATCATTCTCTTTGTGATCACCTTTATTATCAATGCGGTCGCTTCTATCGTGATCATTCGGGGCGGGCCCAGGCGGGGTGGCAGGTTGATGGGATAAAAGAAAACACCATAAGACGGAGGCTATCTATTGAAAACACAAGGTGTGCTGGAGGACATTGTCGTCATTGATCTCACCCAGGCTCTGGCTGGTCCCTATTGCACGATGATGCTGGGCGATCTGGGAGCCGACGTCATCAAAGTGGAGAGACCCGGCAGCGGTGACATGGCGCGGGGATGGGGGCCGCCCTTCCTTGAGAGCGAGAGTGCTTACTTTCTCTCCGTCAACCGCAACAAGCGGGGCCTCACCCTTAACCTCAGATCGAGCGAGGGCGTAGCCACCATGCACCGATTGATCGAGAAAGCCGACGTCTTTGTGGTCAACCAGCCCCGCATCGAGTCGCTCAGGAGGATGGAGATTGATTACGGCACGCTGCAAGGCATCAATCCCCACCTGGTCTACTGCTCCATCACCGGCTACGGCATGACCGGACCCTACGCTGGCCGAGGGGGCTACGATGTCGTGGCCCAGGGTGAATCTGGCCTGATGAGCATCACCGGCGAGCCAGAGGGCGGCCCCATTCGCTATCCCATTCCCATCGCCGACATCACGGCTGGCATCTACAGCGCTTTTGCCATCGTAGCCGCCCTCCTGGCCCGAGAGCGGACGGGAGAAGGCCAATTCCTGGACATGACGCTTCTGGAATCCCAGGTGGCCTGGCTGACCAACGTGGCCGGCGGGTACTTTGCCACGGGCAAGCGTCCGCCACGCCTGGGCAACGCCCATCCCAACATCGTGCCCTATCAGCCCTTCAAGGCTAAAGACAAATACATCATTGTGGGGGTGGGGACGGAGAGGCTGTGGGAACGTTTCTGCCGCTTTCTGGGCATTGAAGATACCATCATGGTAGACCCGAGGTTTGCCACCAACCGTGATCGGATCGAACACAAGGCCGAGCTCATTCCTCTTTTGGACGAAATCATCGGCACCAAGGCAGCCGAATCATGGCTCTCGCAGTTCACCGCGGCTGAGATCCCCTGCGGCCCTATCAATTACGTTGATGAGACTATCAATGACCCACAGGTGCGAACTCGAGGGATGATCGTCGAGTTGGAGCATCCCCTGATTGGGACAGTCCGATCACTGGGCAATCCCCTGAGGTTTTCAGCCACCCCTGTGACTTATCGTCTGCCGCCACCCACCCTGGGCCAACACAACGAGGAGGTTCTGGTTGGACTGGGATACACTGAGGCCGAGGTCGAAAAGCTGCGGAGAGAAGGAGTGATTTGAGCAGGGTGCTGCAAGCCGTATCCATCAGCCAGCCGGTGATGGCCATATTGGGGAGGGAGAGTTTCGCCGGTAGCGTCCTCAGCGTTTTCGCGGGGGCCTGCAACCTGGTCAGCGATCAGGGTGAGGTTGTGACCCTCGTCAGCCAGCGAGTGGGCAACGGGCCGCTGAACATTGTCCTCGAAGGAGAGGGCTTTCTTGACAAGGGTTTGGAGGCGGGCTCACCTGTGGAAGGCGACGGGTGTAGCATCCGCGTTGGGGAGGCTTTGGTTGTCAGCCTGGTAGGGGTAGAAGTTTGGGAACCCCGGCTAGGATGGGCAGGGCTGAACGCTGATCGGCCTGGGCTGAAAGCAAATCTGGCCGTCTTGCACGATCACTTGATAGCCCAAGCCCCTATGGAGAGTTTGGCCTGCCTTGGCGGGTATGGCAACCCGCCCTACCTGGTCGCAGGCCCGGCGGGGGTACGCAGCGTAGAATCTATTTATCGAAAAGTAGCGCGGAGGGCAATCGGAGGGCTTCTAGTCGCCCTGCATGAGGGCGACCGTCAAGGGATCGCTGCCGGCACTCTGGCTCTGGCAGGCCTGGGGCCAGGGCTCACCCCGGCGGGCGACGATTTTCTTCTGGGTTTGATGGCTGGCCTGCGAACGTGGCCGCAATGCCTGGCAGGAAAGGGACTGTCTGTCGAGGAAGCCTGCCAGGCAATCTACGGGGCAGTAGCCGGGAAGACTAACCTGCTCAGCATGGCCCTTCTACGGAGTGCCAGAGAGGGCATGTTCGGTGAGGCCTGGCATATTTTGCTGGCAGCGCTGAGACAGGGTAAAGCCGGTGAAGTGAGAGGAGCAGCGGACCGCATCCTGGGCTTTGGCGGGACATCGGGCGCTGACGCGCTGAGCGGTTTCTTGGCCGTCCTGAACTGGTTGATGGGGTAGCCTACCCGCCCACCGTGCGGGTGGTGAACGGGTTCGCCCAGGAAGAGGATTTCTCCAACTCTTTGTTGATGCAAGCCATGGGGGCCAACACGGCCGGGCAGATTGGTTCGGTCATGGCTGGTGAGGTCGTCTTGGCTTTATTGGCCTGACGATTTTGAAAGTTGTTTCTTCGCCGCCGGGGAGAGCCACTGCGCTCACCTCCTCCCTGGCGGCTTTAAGATTTAAGCTATTGCAAAAGGTAGTAACTGGTGATATACTGATTTTGCCCCCTATTGGTCATTGCGTTTTTGGGTCTATTGGTGTATACTGATGTTAGGCTTGACGCACATCGTATTTACCTGTTTGGTTTCGCTTTGACAAGCGTATTAGACGGACGAAATCTCCATATAATTATGAAAAATCAGGTAATTAGGTAGCCAATTGTCCATATAATAAGTATGGCGGCGGCTTCGCTCGCCGCTAGACGCCCAGTATACAGAGAATGAGTCAACGTAGATAGAGAGTGTACATGACCAACTTTAACGAAAAGGTCAGCTTTATCTGGTCCGTGGCCGACCTGCTCCGCGGACCCTACCGCCCCAATCAATACAAAGACGTCATGCTGCCCATGACCGTCCTGCGGCGGCTGGACTGCGTGCTGGAACCCACCAAGGACCAGGTCCTGGCCCGGCTCAAGCGCCTGGAGGGCGGCCCGGTCAAGAACCTGGAGCCGATCCTCAACCGGGTGGCCGGGCAGGCTTTCCACAACACCAGCCGCTTTACCTTTGAAAAGCTCAAGGGTGACCCCGACAACATGGCCGCCAACCTGACCCAATACATCAAGAGCTTTTCCAGCCGAGCCCGCGACATCATCGAGAATTTCGGCTTCGAGGAACACATCGCCAAGCTGGACAGTGCCGACCGCCTGTACCTGATCGTCGCCAGGTTCTGCGAAATCGAACTACATCCCGACACGGTGCCCAACATTGAGATGGGCTACATCTTCGAGGAGCTAATCCGCCGCTTTAACGAGGCCAGCAACGAGGAGGCTGGCGATCACTTTACCCCCCGTGAAGTCATCCGCCTGATGGTCAACCTCATCTTTGCCCCCGACAGCGATGTGCTCACCAGGAGAGGCATCGTCCGCACCCTCTACGACCCGGCCTGCGGGACGGGCGGTATGCTGTCCGTGTCCGAGGAGTACCTGCGCGAGCTGAACCCCGACGCCCGCCTGGAGGTCTTTGGCCAGGACTATAACGCCCAGGCCTACGCCATCTGCGGCTCCGACATGATGATCAAGGGTCACAGCATGGACAACGTCCGCTTTGGCGACAGCTTTACCGACGACCACTTTGCGGGCAAGACCTTTGACTATATGCTGGCCAATCCCCCCTTTGGTGTGGAGTGGAAGCCCGAAGCCGAGTTCATCAAAAAGGAGCACGAGCAGCAGGGCTATGGCGGCCGCTTTGGGGCCGGATTTCCGCGCATCAACGACGGCTCCCTCCTCTTCCTCCAGCACATGATCAGCAAGATAAAGCCCCCTGCCGAGGGCGGCACCCGGCTGGCTATCGTCTTTAACGGCTCGCCCCTCTTTACCGGCGCGGCCGGGTCCGGCGAGAGCAACATCCGCCAATGGATCATCGAGAACGACTGGCTGGAGGCCATCGTCGCCCTGCCCGACCAGCTTTTCTACAACACGGGCATCAGCACCTACCTCTGGATCGTCACCAACCGCAAGGAGCGCCGCCGCCGGGGCAAGATCCAGCTCATAGACGCCACCGGCTTTTTCACCAAGATGCGCAAGAGCCTGGGCAACAAGCGCCACGAGATCGGCGACGAGCAGCGCGACGAGATCACGCGCCTGCACGGCGATTTCCAGGAGGGCGAATACGTCAAGATCTTTGACAACGCCGACCTTGGCTACCACCGCATCACCGTCGAGCGACCGCTGCGCCTCAACTTGGCCGTCAGCGACGAGCGCCTGGCCCGCGTCCAGGAGGCCAAACCCTTCGCCCGCCTGGCTGCCAGCCGCAAGCGCAAGGACACCGCCGCCGCCGAGGCTGAGATCGCCGCGGGCCAGCGCCAGCAGCAGGCCATCCTCGACGCCCTGCGCCCCCTGGCGCGTCACGGCGTGGTCAAGAACCGCGAGCGATTCGCGACGCTCATGACCGAGACCTTTATGCAGGCCGGGGTGGCCGTCAGGCCCCCGCTGTTCAAGGTGGTGCTCATGGCCCTGGCCGAACGGGACGAGACGGCCGACGTCTGCACCGACAAGAAGGGTCACCCCGAGCCCGACCCCAAGCGGCGCGACTATGAAAACGTGCCCCTCAAGGAGGACATCCACGACTACATGGCCCGCGAGGTCCTGCCCCACGTGCCCGACGCCTGGGTGGACGAGAGCAAGACCAAGACCGGCTACGAGATCAATTCCAACCGCTACTTCTACAAGTACACCCCGCCGCGGCCGCTGGAGGGGATCGAGGCCGATCTGAAGGCCATTGAGAAGGAGATCGCTGAGCTGCTGGCGGAGGTGACGGGATGAAGTGGCTGCCGTATTCGGAATACGAAGAATCAGGAGTTCCCTGGTTGGGGCGGATTCCAGATAGCTGGTATGTTGCTCCTCTCAAACGTGGATTGGCACGAAACGATGGCGGGGTCTGGGGTGAGGACTTCGACGATGAGGGTACCATCGTGCTACGTTCCACAGAAATCGCTCTTGACGGTTCATGGCAGATTGAAGAACCAGCACGTCGTCAGCTTACTGCAAAGGAGCGAAAAGACGGTCGTTTGGAAGTGGGTGATCTTCTTGTTACGAAGTCAAGCGGTAGTGCGCTTCACCTTGGTAAGACAGCAGTGGTAACAGAGGATGTGGCAGCCATGAACTGCTGTTTCTCAAACTTCACGCAGCGTTTGAGGGTCAATACCAAACTGCTTCCTCGCTGCCTCTTTTGGATCCTCAATTGCCCGGTGGGCCGGGATCAACTGGTTTTCTTGGGGACGACCACTACGGGATTAGCCAATCTGAACACAGAGGTCATCGGAGCAGTTCAGATACCCTTTTCGACACTCGCCGAACAACGCGCCATCGC
>SOHZ01000315.1 GCA_004377365.1 Anaerolineales bacterium
CTGCGGGATGGCCAGTAGCGATAGCGGTACGGAGTGGGTCGGACCGGAAATCGCAACGATGCTCGATGTGCCCGTGGTGACAAGGGTGAGAGAGATAGTCGAGCATGACGGAGAGTGGTGGAAAGTGAAGGCCGCGCTGGAAGATGGATACCGCTTGGTGCAGGTACGACTTCCAGCGGTCTTTGCAGTAGCCAAAGAGCTCAATACCCCGAGAGCACTCAGCTTTTCAGGGATTGTGAAGGCCAGAAAGAAGCAGATCACCGAGTGGGGGATTGATGACTTGAGCGTGCTCGAAGAGTCCGTGGGCTTGAGAGGCTCGCCAACCATTGTCTCAAACATGATAACCATGGAGAGCAAACGGCAAGTGGAAATGATCGCCGGCACCAGGGACGAGAAAGCCGAACGGCTAATACAGAAGCTGGCTGATGCAGGCGTACTGTAGTGAAAACCCAAAACAAGATGGAAGATACGTGCGGCCCTGTGTGGGTTATCGCTGAGCAGGTTGACTGTCGGATTCTGACTGTATCCCTCCAACTCGTCGGCCAGGCGCGAAGACTGGCCGATGAACTGGAGACTACCGTGGAGGTCGTTATTCTGGGATACAGGATGCAGGCACAATCCCACCAGCTGCTTGCAGCCGGCGCTGACAGGGTCTATCTGGGCGATGCCCCCGACCTGAGCTCTTATGAGCCGGAAATCTATACCGAGATCATGGTCAAACTCGCTGAGCTGCGGCGCCCGGATATCATACTAATCGGTTCGACGTCAACGGGGAGGGAATTGGCGCCACTGATAGCAGGCAGATTGGAAACCGGATTGACGGCTCATTGCATTGATCTGGTGCTCGACGAGAACAAGAACCTGGAACAGCGAGTCCCTGCCTATGGCGGGTTACTTTCGATCATCTGCCCGGAGAGGCGCCCCCAGATGGCCACCGTTGCCAAAGGCGTTTTTCCAATGCCCGAACTGGATGAAAGCAGGACGGGAGAGATCGTCCCGCTTGATGTTCCGCATGAAACCCCGCGCAGGATCCAAACGCTGGAGATCGTCCGGGAAGAGCCGCGAGGCGTGCCTTTGGAATCAGCCTCTACGGTGGTTGCTGGCGGTGCTGGCGCCGGTGATCTTGAAGGGTGGCGCATGATAGCCGATCTGGCCAAAGCGTTCAACGCTGCCCTGGGCTCAACCCGCCCTGCCGTCGATGAAGGCTGGACCGGACTGGAGACCATGATCGGACAGAGCGGCAAGATGGTGAGTCCGGAGCTCTATGTCGGGGTCGGACTTTCAGGCGAATTGCAGCACATGGTAGGCATAGTCGGTGCCAAAGTCATGGTAGCCATCAACAACGATCCCAAATCACCGGTGTTTGAACAGGTGGATTATGGCATCGTAGATGACTGCCGGGAGTTCATTCCTGTATTCATCGAAAAGATCAAGGAATACCAGGAAGTGCTGGTAGCATGTTGATCGACGAGTGGCGGAATTGGACGTTTTGGGAGCGACACTTCACGTCGTCAATCAGTTGGGCGGTTAGAATATCCTGAGGAGGTTATGATGGCAGATCTGAAAGAAGTAGAACAGGCACTGAACTCCTATGTCCGGCCTCTCACCTTCCCA
>SOHZ01000163.1 GCA_004377365.1 Anaerolineales bacterium
CAAGCTCAAAGAGGAGAAGGAAAAGGCTACGGTATGGGTCAGTGGGTTGGACCGCATCAACGCCGCACGCGGCATAAACTTCTGCATGGACCTCTCGGCTACCCCGTTCTATATCCAGGGCAGCGGCCACGAAGAGGGCTCCCCGTTCCCCTGGCTCGTCTCTGACTTTGGCCTGGTAGACGCCATTGAGAGCGGCATCGTCAAGATTCCCCGTGTGCCGGTGGCCGACGACACCGGTCAGCCCATCCCCAAATACTTCCGCCTGTGGGAGGCGATCAACCAGGCTCTTCCCCCCAAAGAGCGCGCCACCGCCCGCCGCAAGCCCAAACCAGAGGCCGTTGTCCGCGAGGCAGAGGGAGCATTGCAACAACTGGCTGGCGAGTGGAAGCGCAAGTTTGAAGAATGGAAGGCGCAGGGCTACGATGTGCCTCCGGCGATGATCGCCGTCTGTGACAACACCAGCATCGCCCGCGTGCTCCACGAGTTCATCGCCGAGCAGGGGCGCGTCTTCCCTGAATTGCTGCAGAACCAGCCAGGACAAGAGGTAACGCTACGCATTGACTCCAAGTTGCTGGACAAGGCAGAGCAGGCGCGAGAAGGCGTCACTCGCAAGGAGGCGGCCGAGGCTCTGCGGCGCAAAGTGGCGACGGTGGGCAAGGTGGGCGAACCGGGCGAGGGGGTACGCTGCGTGGTCTCGGTGGGGATGCTCACCGAGGGCTGGGACGCGCACAACGTGACCCAAATCCTGGGATTGCGTGCTTTCCAGTCGCAACTCCTGTGCGAGCAGGTAGTCGGGCGCGGGCTGCGGCGGATGAACTATGACGATTTCACCGTCGAGGAATACGTGGACGTGTACGGCATCCCCTTCGAGGTGATCCCGGTCAAGAAGAAGCCGAGTGGCCCCCCGCCGCCGCCAAAGGAGACCACCCTAGTGCAGGCGCTCAAAGAACGCAAGGCCGAGTTCAAGATCGAGTTTCCCCGTGTCGAAGGGTACGTCTTTGAAGTGCGGGATCGCATCCGGGTGGACGTTGACGCCATCGAGCGGCTCACGGTCGAACCGTCCAAGGAACCGACCGAGGTCATCTCCCGGGCACGAGTCGGTTATCAGATCGGCACTCCCAGCCTGGCCGGGCCAGGGGAGGCGGTGATCCAGACGCGCGCCGAGTTCTACGAGTCCGCGCGCTTTCAGCAAATCCAGTACGAGATTGCCCGGCGCATTGCCAGCTCACTGGTGAGCAGCCGCGAATTCCAATATCGCGCGCGTCACCTGCTTTTTCCCCAGGTTCTAAAGGCAGTGCGGGCTTACCTGGACCGCCGGGTAGACTATGGCATTGCTGACCGGCGCGAGATCGGATTGGAGAAGTATGTCCAACTGATCGTCGAACGGTTGACAACCGCCATACTGCCCGACGATACACAGGGCGAAGCGCCAATACTACCTGTCATCGAGCGCTTTCGGCCGCGCGGCTCCACTTCCGAAGTGCTTTTCCGTACCGTTCGTCCCTGCCGGGCGACGATAAAGAGCCACATCAGCCATGTTGTACTGGATGCGAAGACCTGGGAGAGTTCGACCGCTTTCTACCTGGAGACATCGCCACTGGTGCATTCCTACGCCCGCAACGACCACCTGGATATGGCCATTCCCTATGATTATGCAGGTACCCAGCACGACTTTCTGCCCGACTTTCTCGTCCGCCTCACCAACGGCACGATGCTGATTCTCGAAGTCAAGGGGTACGAGACCGAGCAGGACCGGGCCAAGTACGAAGCGGCGCGGCGCTGGGCGCGAGCGGTTACCCATTGGGGAGAGATGGGACAGTGGGTGTTTGAGCCATGCAAGCAGCCGAGTCAGGTCAAGAGGATTCTGAAACGACACGCCGGTGATTGAGAAACCGACTGAAAGGGGCAAACAGGTATGCTGGAAGAGATCGAGTCTCTGGTGCGGAACATTCTGAATGACCACGGAGAGCCTTGGCCCACAGACATCACCGATCAAGTCTTTCTCGCGATTGAAAGGGATCCTGAGCGGTGCGAGCTATATTGGCGCGTCGTACGGGAACTCGACGCACAAGGGAAAAAGGGCCAGCAAGTGGTCAATCAGTACATCGGCAGGCGCGTCAGGCAGTTGACGACTGACGTGAACCGAGGTCGGTGCGGCTCGCCTCGTAGCTTGCTGATTAAGAGTTACGAGAAGCATTGAGCTTGGGTTGAGGAGGTCCGTGATGGGGCTGGCCGATGAGATTCGGGAGTACGTGCTCGTCGCCTACATCAGGCCTGCGCGCAGGCGAGGCGAGTCCACAGTGACGGTACGAGCGGGCGACGTTCACAAGGGAATGGGGTTGAAGGATCGAATGCCAGCAGTCGCTGGCGCTCTTGGGGCCACCAAGTTCGAGCAGTATGCAGGCGTCCGCCTGATCCGACGAGAGGGACCACATCAAGGAGCCAACCTGCGCCTCACGTTTGAGGTGTAGCTGTTGGCGCTTGCTACCTTTCCCGTGCTGCCTCCCCATGTCCCGCCCTGCCAGTGGGGTGTCTTGTTTGGGGCAGGAGACCATAGCTGTCCTGACCACAGGGCGGCTTTTTGCCTTTGCCCCAGCGCTTATTCGTATCTCGCCGCCTCTTTTTGCACATAGCCTCACTTTGTGGTACGATATAGCGCAGGAGAACACCGGTCGTGAATCCATGCAAATGCCATTTTAACCCCTCATTCTGGCTGAATGAAGTGATGCGAGCGTTGGGATTGGGGTTGGAGAAGAGAGAGGGGACGTATGGCTAAAGCCGTTGAGCAACGGTCCTCCGCAGCCGCAAGTCCGAGCGAACATGAAGAAACAACCTGGGGGGATCTGAGCCGCGTGCGCCATGGATGGCAGGAGGTCGAAGCCGAAGAGACACGGCTGCTTTGCCAGATGACCATCCAGGACAGCCTGCGGCAGTTGTTGGCCCTTCAGCGGGCCTTTGAGCCACACCTACAGCAGACTGAGGCGCTCTTTCGAGCCGAGCGCCTGGCCTACCTGGAAGAGTTGCAGAGCCGTTTATGGAGATGAAAAGACCGCACGAACCGCAGGCAGCGTTGTTGTCGGCAGAAGACGTAGATAAGGATGTGGCTTCCTTATCAGAAGCGTTGATAGAAGAACGGGCCAGACGCATTGCCCGCAACGTTCTCCTACGTTCCGAGATACGCCAGATTCTGGAGGCCCTTCTGGAAAGCGGTGTTTGTGAGAACGAGGAGGAGGCCATTGCCAGAGGGCTCAAAATCCTTTCCGTCGCCCTATCGCCTGCTCTCGAAGGAGGCGGGAAACATAGCTGATGGCCTACCATATCGAACACGATTTTCCCATCGAACAATTGAACCCCCTGGCCTGACGTGAGGCCAACGCCAAACGCGAATCGCATTGCTACGTTCACTCCTTCCCTGCCGCGCTCCGGGTGGCACTCGCCAACCCGCCGCCCGTTATACGAAAACGTCGCTTCGCACTGCCCAAACGAGCTGCCCTGATCCCAGGGTGGCTTTGCTTTTACCACTGTTGCACCACCTGGGCCGTCTACACCGCAGCAGTGGTGCAATAGTGGCGCTGTTACGGTACAGGCGGTGCGGGTGGCCCAGCGGTCATTTGCATCTCGCCGTCCCTTTTTGCGCATAACTTTACTTTGTGGTACGATATAGCGTGGGAGAACACCGGTCGTGAATCCATGCAAATGCCATTTTAACCCCTCATTCTGGCTGAATGAAGTGATGCGAGCGTTGGGATTGGGTTTGGAGAAGAGAGAGGGGACGTATGACTAAAGCCGTTGAGCAACAGTCCTCCGCAGCCGCAAGTCCGGGCGGAAAAGAAGAAACAACCTGGAGTGATCTGAGCCGCGTGCGCCATGGATGGCAGGAGGTCGAAGCCGAAGAGACGCGGCTGCTTTGCCAGATGACCATCGAGGACAGCCTGCGGCAGTTGTTGGCCCTTCAGCGGGCCTTTGAGCCGCACCTACAGCAGACTGAGGCACTCTTTCGAGCCGAGCGCCTGGCCTACCTGGAAGAGTTGCAGCGCCGCCTGGCGCAACTGGATGAGTGAGGGGAGATTGTCTACTGAAGAATCAATCTGCCGCGGGAAGGTTAGCTGAAATGATCGCTGTGGCAGAGGAAACCACAGCCGCCCTATTATCAGGGCGGTTTTGCCTTTGGCCCAGCGGTCCTTCGTATCTCGCTGTCTCTTTTTGCACTTAGCTTTACTTTGTGGTACGATATAGCGCGGGAGAACACTGATCGTGTTAGCTTTTGATAGTGTATGAAGTTCGCTTTCTACGCCGTTAAAATTTGGAGGGAGTGGAGATGTTCACACAAACGACTACAATTGACCGGGCCGGGCGTATTACCCTCCCTAAGCAAGTTCTCGATGCCCTGGGGGTGCACCCTGAAGCAGAGGTTGTTATCGAGTTAATAGAGGCAGGGATTGTGATAAAGCCCAAATATCCCACCACTCCGATCACTGAACGCATTGCCGCTATGAGCCTGCCTGTAGCCGACTGGGATCAAATGGAGCAAGAGATTGAAGCAGGGCGGTTGGAGTGATGGCAGAGGCCACCTTTCTGGATGTTAATGTATTTATGTATGCAGCCGGTTCGCCACACCCCTACAAAGACTCTTGTGTACGTATTTTGTCCAATGTAGAAACTGGAGCTTTGGTAGCTGCTGTTAATACCGAAATATTTCAAGAGTTGCTCTATCGCTACAGCCATATCAAGCTAG